>JAUIEP010000080.1 GCA_030428835.1 Gammaproteobacteria bacterium
GGCCGAGGATCGGCGAGGCGTCGGCGGGCGGGGGGTAGAGTCCCCGGCGCTGCAACAGGTCGGCGCGATTGATCCCCGCGGCCTCGACCGCGATCAGGACTTCACCGGCGCCCGGCCCCACCACGGGCCCTGACTCAAGGAACAGGTTGCCGCTGTCGTCCTCGACTGCGATGTGCAGGCACTCTTGGGGATAGGTATCGCTCACGGTTTACTCGACGCGCAGGAATGGTGGCGCCATTCTAATCCGATTTCACGTGCACCGCGCCACTGGCGATTCCCGCTGCGATGTCCGCTTCGCTGAAGCCGAAGTCGCGCAGTATCTCTTCGCTGTGCTCGCCGATGACGGCGGCATTGCGCGTCACCTCGCCGGGCGTGCGACTGAAGCGCGGGGCGGGTGCGGGCTCCCAGTACCGGCCGTCGTCCAGGAACGTGGCCCTCGCCCGGTGGTGCGGGTGGTGGCGCACCTCCGACATCGACAGCACCGGCGCGTAGCACGCGTTGGCGCCGGCGAAAATCTCGTCCCACTCGTCGCGACTCCTGCCCTTGATGACGGCCGCCAGCTTCTCCTTCATCGCGGGCCAGTTGGGTGCGTCGAACTGGTTTTCGAAGTACTGCGCATCGTCCCCCAGCCTGTCGAGCAGTGCGGCGTAGAACTGCGGTTCTATGGCGCCCAGCGAGATATACCTGCCGTCGCTCGTCTCGTAGACCTCGTAGAAGTGCGCACCCGAGTCCAGCATGTTGGTACCGCGCTCGTCCGACCAGAAGTCCGCCTGGTGCGCGGCGAACGTGCTCGCCATCAGCGTGGCGGCGCCGTCGATCATGGCGGCATCCACCACCTGGCCTTTGCCGGAAGTCCTGGCCTCCAGCAGGCCGCAGACCATGCCGTAGGCGAGCAGCAGCCCGCCGCCGCCGAAGTCGCCCACGAGGTTGAGCGGAATGGCCGGCTTCTCGCCGGCGCGGCCGATGCCGTGCAGCGCGCCGGCCAGCGCGATGTAATTGATATCGTGCCCCGCTTCGGACGCCATCGGACCCTCCTGGCCCCAGCCGGTCATGCGGCCATAGACCAGTGCGGGATTGCGTTCGAGGCAGGCGTCCGGGCCGAGCCCCAGCCGTTCCATCACGCCGGGCCGGTTGCCCTCGAGCAGGCCGTCGGCCTGTTCCACCAGGCGCAGTACCGTCTCGACCCCGCCGGGCGCCTTCAGGTCGACGGCGATGCAGCGCTTGTTGCGATTGAGGACGTCGAGCCGCGGGTTGTTGACCGCGGTGAACAGGCTGCCGCCGGGGCGCTCCACGCGAATCACCTCGGCGCCCATGTCGGCGAGCAGCATCGCGCCGAACGGCCCGGGCCCCAGGCCGGAAATTTCAATGATGGTAATGCCCTTGAGTGGCCCCATGGCGCACGGTCCCTCCTGTCAGTGCCGGCGCAAGATAGCGCCCGCCGGCGGGGCGGGCAATGGCGTTACGGGTCTTGCGGGGTTGCCTTGCAGATCAGGTGCTCGAACAACACCCGCGCCTCTTCGAGCTTGGCGAAGACGGGAAACCGGTCGTCGAGGGCCCAGCTGGTGGTGAGAATGTTCAGCGTGCCGACCACCATTGACGCGAGGATGTCAGGGGAGAACTGCGTGTTCACCTCGCCCTGTTCCACTCCTGCCGCAATCAGTTGCCGGAAACTCTCGATCGCAGAGTTGCCGATCTCCTGCTGCTTCTGGCGGTCCTGGGCCAGCGCGGCGGGACCGGTGACGATGAGCTGCCGGTCGATGTCGTTCATGCCGGCGAAGCTGGCCTCGATATAGTCGATCATGGCCTCCAGTCGCGCCCGGGTGGTCAGGTGGTTGGCCATGAGTTCGCGCAGCATGGGTTCCATGCGGCCGTAGAGGCGGGAGATGCCCAGGCCGCCCAGTAGCGCGTGCTTGTTGGGGAAGTGGCCGTAGAAGGTGCGGCGCGCCACATCGGCCTCGACGCAGATCTGCTCGATGGAGGTCTCGTCGATGCCCTGGCGCTGGAACAGGGTGTAGGCCGCGTCCTCGATGCGGGCGCGGATCTCCTGTTTGCGCTTCTCGCGGCGCCCCAGCGGCGCCTCGGTTTCGGCCATGAAAAGTCATCGAATGGGGTTGCAATTGGCTAGCCATTAAACTACTTTGTATACAAATGTGCAAGTTTGCGCATTTGTGAGACTAAAAATCCGATTACGCGTCGGCGCACGGACGGGAATGTCCGTGCGCCGACGCAGCCAGTCAAGGTGAGATAAACCCATGTCCGAACGCCTCATCGTAGTCTCGACAGACTGCCACGCCGGGCTGCCGATAGCCGATTACAAACCGTATGTGGAGAGCAAGTACCACGAGATGATGGACATGGCGGTGCCGGTCACCATCGACATGATGGAGAAGGCCGAGTCCACGTTCCTTATCAAGGAGATCAACGACGCGTGGCGCGCGCCCATCGCGAAGGAGCTTACGGGCGCCTGGGACTACAACGAACGGCTCAAGATGCTGGCGGGCGACGGCATCGCCGCGGAAGTGATCTTCCCCGACGGCATCACCGAAAAGAACACGCCGCCTTTCGGCGCGGGCCTCGGCCTCACGAGCCGCGACATGGTGCCCGAGCTGCAGTGGGCGGGCGCCATGGCGCACAACCGCTGGTTGGCCGAGTGGTGCGCGAACGCACCGGAGCGCCATATCGGCGTCGCCTCCATCCCGCTGCTGTACGACGTCGGCCAGGCGGTCGAGGCCGTGCGCTGGTGTGTCGACAACGGGCTGACGTCCGTGATGCTGCCCACGCTGTGGGGTGAGCACGACGCGTACCACCACACCAAGTACGACCCCTTCTGGGCCGCCTGCGAGGAGATGGGCGTGATCGTGCATTTCCACTCGGGCCCGGCGGCACACCAGGAGTATTTCGGCGCGGGCTTCCCCGCGGAGGACACCAGCGACGTGATGCCCGGCGCCATGGGCATCTACGTGTCGGAGGTGATGTGGTGGCTGTACCGCCCGCTCACGTTCATGATCTGGGGCGGCGTGTTCGAGCGCTTCCCGCAGCTCAAGGCGATGGTCGTCGAGGGCGGCACGATGTTCATGTTCCCCTCCTGGCTGCGGCTGATGGACTTCCACTACACGGAAGGCCAGATCTCCGCCAAGCTCGGCAACTTCCGCAAGCACCTGTCCCTCAAGCCCAGCGAATACTTCGCGCGCAACATCGGAATCGGCGCCTCCTGCGTGTTGCGCCCGGACCTCGACGGCCGCGGCGAGATCGGCGTCGAGCGCATCATGTGGGGCAGCGACTTCCCGCACCCCGAGGGGAGCTGGCCCAACACCGCGCAATACTTCAAGGACAATTTCAGCAACTTCCCCGTCGAGGACGGCCGCAAGATTCTCGGTGAGAACGCGATCGGGTTTTACGGCCTCGACCGGGAGAAGCTGCAGGCCGTCGCGGACGAGATCGGTCCCGACGTGTCCATGTTCAACTAGTGCAAGGCGCAGTTAATCGGAGAGGTAATATGACGATCGTTGAAACCTGCGAATCCAAGACCAACACCACGCCGGACTTCCCCATGGGCTGGTTCTCCGTGGAGCGTTCCCACCTGCTGGCGATCGGCGAGGTAAAACCGGTACAGGCCTTTGATCGCGAACTGGTGCTCTACCGGACGCGTTCGGGCAAGGTCGCGCTGCAGGATGCCTTCTGCCCGCACCTCGGCGCTCACCTCGGCCACGAGGGCCGCGTGGTCGGCGAAACCGTGCGCTGCCCGTTCCACGGCTGGCAGTACAACGCCGAGGACGGCAAGTGCTCCAACATTCCCTACTGCGACGAGATTCCGGAGCGGGCGCGCATTCGCACCTGGCACACCGAGGAGAAAAACGGCGAGATCTACGTCTGGTTCCACCCCGAGAACACCGCGCCGCAGTGGGGCCTCCCCGACCTGCCGGAACTCGGCGACCCGAACTGGACCACGCCGCGCTACACCGAACACCGCGTACCGGCCCACGTCCAGGACATCTGTGAGAACTCCTGCGACCCGGTGCACTTCCAGTATGTACACGGCCAGATGTCGGTGCCGCCCTCGACCGTGGAGATCGACGAGGACGGCCGCACCATGCACCTGCGTTCCGACATGGAGCGCGCGGATTTCCCCGGCAAGCTGCACGCGATCACCTACAGCCCCGGCTTCGCCATGGTGCGCAACACCTACGGCCCCAATGCCGAGATGATCATGTACAACAGCGCGCAGCCGATCAGCCGGCACGAGACGTTCATGCGCTGGACGCTGCTCGTGCGCAAGGAGATCGAGGACGCGGTGGGCGACGACGTGATGAAGGGCATCATCGACGGCCTGTCCGATGATTACCCGATCTGGGCGAACAAGGTCCACAAGCAACGCCCCATCCTGTGCAGTGGCGACACGACGCTGGTCATGTTCCGCAAGTGGGTGCGCCAGTTCTACATCACCTCGCAGGACAAGAGAGAGATCGCCTGAGAATGCAGGACTTCAACGGTAAGGTCGCCGTGATCACCGGCGGCGCGAGCGGTGTCGGCCGCTCGCTGGCATTTGCCCTCGGCCGGCGCGGCGCGAAGATCGCCGTGGGCGATGTCGACGCGGATGCGATGGCACAGGTCGCCGCGGACCTCGCGGCGGAGAACATCGAGGCGATCGTCGAGCATTGCGACGTCACCTCGCAGGACAGCCTGGAGGCGCTCGCCGACGCGGCCGTCGGAAAACTCGGCGGCCTGCACCTGGTGTTCGCCAACGCCGGCATCGGCGCGGGCGAGACCGGCGCGATGTGGGACTACTCCGAGAAGGACTGGCAGTGGACCTTCAACGTGAACGTGTGGGGCGTCGTGAACAGCATCCGCGTGTTCATGCCGCGCCTCGTTGCGCGCGGCGAGCCCAGCCATTTTGTGGTCACGGGTTCAGGCAACGGCGCCTACACCGTCCTGCCGGACGTCCCCATCTACACCGCGACCAAGGCGGCGGTGCACACCATCACCGAAAACCTGCACTACCAGGTGCAGGCGGGCGGCCTGCCCGTGACGGTCAGTGCGCTGTTTCCCGGCCCGCACGTCGTCGACACCGGCCTGTTCAACTCCGGGCGCGTGCGTCCCGAGGCGTTGAAGAAAGAGGGCGTGGAGGGCAACGAGTCCGGCATCAACTCGGTCGATGACATGAAGCGGATGGCGGCGGAGTTCGGTATCGAGATCCAGACCACACACCCGGACGAGGTCGCGGAGATGGCGGTGAGAGGTCTGCAGCAGGACGCGTTCTGGCTGCTCGAGACCACACCCGAGACCGACGACAAGATCCGCGCCCGCGCGGACATGATTTTGAACCGCACAACGCCCGTGCCCGCGGCGTTGGGCTAAACTCCTGCAGCTTCGCGCGTTGGCGAGTGCAGTAAACCCAGTAAGGATAACGACATGACAAACGAATCAGGTGCACCCCAGGGCAACCCGGGCGATATCATCAACTGGCCGATGTTGAAACTGGTCTACCGGACCGACGCCGACAGGATAGCGAAGCTGCTGCCGCCGGGCATCGAGCCGGGCGCGGAGCCGAACGTGCGTCTTACCATCTACAATTTCCCGGTGCCGGACGAGCCCGAGTACGGCATCGTCACCTCCGTTGACGCGGACTTCAACGGCACCGCCGGCGAGTTCACGCTGGGCTACGGCATCGACCAGGAGTCCGCTATCTTCGTCAGCCAGGAAACGAATGGGCAGCCGAAGTATCCGTGCACGACCGAGTACTACCGCCTCGGGCCGCAGGTCACCGCGCGCTGCACGCACCAGGGTTACACCTTCGTCGAGTACAAGGGAGTGTCTACCGGGCCCGTCGACGGTGGTCCGGAGTTCGTGCAGAACGAGTGGTGGCTGAAGTATTCGCGCGCCGTCAGTGTCGGCGGTCCCGCCACGGGTTTCGACTTCCCGCCGCATGTCGTACAGGTGATGAGCAAGTACGGCACCGCGCACCGCGAGAATGTCGAGGGTGAGCTTATCCTGCGCGACAGTCCGTGGGACCCGCTCGCCAGTCTGCTGCCGATGAAGGAGATGGTGGAGTCCTACCTGTGGTGGCCCATCTTCCTCGATCGCCAGATGACGCTGGCCGGCGAGCTGGACGCGGAGGCTTTCCTGCCGTTTTCCGACACGATCTCGGGTTCGCGCTGGCCCGGATCCAACGGTGGGCCGCGCAAGGCCGCGTAACGCGCCCAGGGCGCGGTCGCCGACGACCGCGACGGGCGGGAGGGTCTGCACCCTCCCGTTTTGTTATTGGCTGGGGCGCTCCCCATGAAGCAAGCACTCAGGTTCTGGCTGCCCGCGCTGTCGGGCATGGCCTGTCTCGGACTCGGCGCCGGCCTGCTCGGCATCTACGGGTTTTTTGTCGAACCGCTGTCGCGGGAGTTCGGCGTGGGTGTCGCAGTGCTCAACACGGGCCCGGTGGCGCTGCTGCTGGTGCCGGGACTGGTGGCGCCGTTTGTCGGGCGGCTCGCCGACCGCCTGCCCATACGCCGCGTTATCCTGGCGGGCGTGACCCTCGCCATGCTCTCGCTCGTCGCGGTCAGCTTTGCGCCCAGCCTCGCTGTGGCGGCCGCCTGCTTCGTCCTGTTCGCCGTCGGTGTAACCGGTTACGGCCCGGTGGTCATCAACGGGTTGATGGTAAAGGTCTACCCGAAGCGTGAGGCGCGCGCGCTGGCGATCGCCGCGATCGGGATCAGCCTGGCGACCGCCACACTGCCGCCCGCCGTGGGCTTCCTGTTGGAGACCGCATCCTGGCGCGGCACCCTGGCGAGCCTTGCGACCGTATTGCTCGTCCTGCTGTGGGTTGTCGTGCTGCTGGGCGTCCCGGCCGACGCGGGCGCCGGTTTGCGACAGGACAGCGCGGGCGGTTCCGGATTCTACCGCCGCGGCGAGTTCTGGCTGGTCGGTTTCTGCGTGGCGCTCGCGTTCAATGTCGCGATCGTGCTGTCTATTTGCTATCCCGCGCACTTCATGCAGTCGGGGTATTCCGCCGGCGAGGCGGGACTGATACTCGCCTTCGCGGGCCTGTGCGGCCTCGTTGGAAAGTCGGTCATCGCGTGGCTGGGCGATGCGTCCAGGCATCACGCGCGGGCGTTGGTCGTCGGCCTGTTGTCGCTGCAGGTGCTCGGGCTTGCGCTGCTGCTGCGCGGCGATGGCCTGGCGCTTACGCTCTGCGCGGTGGGCCTGTTCGGTTTCGGCGGCGGCGCGTTCATTCCCATGCACCCCTTTCTCAACAGCCGCTACTTCGATGCGGCCGTCATCAGCCATGTCAACGGCGCGCAGATGCCGCTGTTCCTGCCCTTCGGCCTGCTGGGCGCGCCCCTGGCGGGCCTCAGCTTTGATCGCACGGGCAGCTACGACATCGCGCTGGTGTGGCTTGCCGCCGCGTTGTGCGCCGCGATTTTGCTGACCCTGCGCCTGCCGGCGGGCGATGCGCGTCAGTCGGCCGCGTAGAAGCCCGGCCGAGGCGTGAGCTCGGTGACCTGGTTGCGCAGCATTGTCGAGATCACGATCCGGCCGCTCGTCGGGTGTACCGCGATGCCCGCGAAGCTCTGGTGTATCAACGGTTCGCGCTCGGGGTAGGGCGTGCGCTCCAGACCGGCGTACAGGACCCCGCGCACTTTCGTATCCTGGCCGGCGCTCACTGCCTGCCAGCCGTCGAGATCGATGTAACCGATGGTTGACGCGGTGAAGTCATGCGCGACGACGCCCTCGTTGGTCAAGGTGAACCAGAGCCGCCGCTCCCGTCGATCCAGCGCGATGCTGTGCAGCAGCGCGGCCTTGGTGGTGGCGTGGGGTATGGCGATCTCGTGCATGCTCTGGCTGCGCTTGTCGAAGCGGAACAGGGTGCGTGTGCCGTAGGACGCGAAATAGACCGCGTCGTCATCCACGCGGATGCTCCAGGCGAAGCGGCTGGTCCGCGCGAGCGGGTAGAGGCTGACCGGCGTTTCCCGCGCGGGGTCGAAGTTGCCGAGATAGACGCCGTTGGTATCGGTGAACCAGAACGTGCCGTCGGCCGGGTCGTACTCCAGCATTGCCGGTTTGGCAGCGTCCAGTGGCCAGCTTTCCATGCAGCCCTGCCGGGCCGTAGCGCCGTGATCGCAGTACGGCATGACGGCGGCGACGGCGTCGGGGTCACGGTAGTTCAGGTCGTTGGCGCAGTTTACGGCGCCCGGCATAAACGCTGAGATGGCGGCAGGCCGCTCCGAGTACAGGCCGCGCAGTTCCGCGACCCACATGCGCTCCCCCGCCGCTGCGATGCCCAGGATGTGATTGTCCCCCCGGTCCGCGTCGGGCGCGGAGGGCGCCGGGTAGACGCAGAAGCGGTCGTCCTGCTCGGTGGTGGGCAGGTCGGTGGCGGCCGGATCGAAAGACACGATACGGGAGTAGTTGCCGCCGTCGCGCACCTTGCCCGTGTCCAGGTCGCCGCCCTGCGTAAACCACAGCTTGCCGTCGGCTTCTATGACTTTCTCGGAGAGGCTAGAGACGCTGCTGCTCGCGCGCACCTCGCCGCCCATATTGAAGCCGAACGGTTTGGACAGTCGCGAACGGGCGCTGGCAAAACTGCCCTGGCGTCTCGAGGGCACCTCGTAGAGATGTGCGTTACCGCCGGCGTCCACGTGGTCCAGGCCGTTCGAGAACTCCCGGGTCAGCCAGATGTCGCCCCGCGCACTCCAGAGGATGTCCAGCGGCAGGCCCGTGCCCAGCAGGTTGTGGCCGACGGCGGGGAGGAAGTCGCGTTCGTAGTCGCGCCCGATCTCCCAGTCGACATCGCCGTCCACGATGATGCGCAGTGCGTGCGGCTCGGTGCACTGTTCCCGCGCGCAGGAGCGCAGCTCGATGTGGTGTTCTCCTGGCGTTATGCCGGCGGCCGGCAGCGTGTATTCGCCCGCGGATGTGCGCACGGGGCCGGCGGGCAGCAGGGTCGATGATGTGAGCTCGCGCACCTGCCCCGAGCGCGTGGTGAAAGCCAGCGTGCGCGCCGCGTCGCTGTCCAGGTACAGCGGATTGGGCTCAAGGAAGCGGTCGCCCGATGTGTAGTAACCCTCCCGCGCGGGATCGCTGCACAGTTTGGTGCGGGTGCTGCCAATGCTGCGGCAGTCGCGCGCCTGCACGGAGAGTTCGCCGGCGTCATCCAGCATGTCCGCGGCGAGGGGGTAGAGCGCGTCCGGGCCGCTGCGCGGCCAGCGTTCATTGGTGGGCCAACGGCCGCTGCGAGGGTCGTTGACGCCGACCCAGGCAGAGCGCAGAGACGCGTCGTGCGGTGCGTTGCGCGGGTCCGTCTGCCAGGTCACGGGCGCGGGCTGTGGCGCCAGCGCGTCCAGCGCGCCGCCGCCGGCGAGTCGCGGCGGAAACGGCTTTGGCACGGTCAGCGGCGCGGTGGCAAACAGCTGTTCGCCGGTGGGTGCGGTGACGTGGATCCGCCACCGGTAGAAACCGCCGCTGTTGACCCGCATGGTCATGCGGCAACCGTCGGCGACCTCACCTTCACACCGCGCGGTCCGGTAGCCGGGGTCGGAGTAATCCGGCCCCAGCGCGTCGGACAGGTACACCAGACCGCGGCTGTTGCGCACGCGCCACTGCAGCGTGATGAGGTTGTGATCGGACAGGGTTGCGCGGAAGCACGGTGTCGTTCCGAGCGCGCCGCGCAGCGGGTCCAGCGGCGCGCAGTCCCAGTCCTGGGTGCCGCTCTCGTTCGCCAGGCCGGACAGCGGGGCCGCGCATGCCGCGAGCAGCAGGCAGAGCGTTGCAGCCACAACGCCGCCGCGTCGCGGGAGGTTGGGCGCGACGGCAAAATTACCGTAGTATTCGGGGTTTTCCCGGTCCATCGGGCCCTGTCGACGAGCGAATTCCACCATGCCCCAGTTTCTAAGAAAAATCCTGCATGAACTGATTCTCAAGCTTATCAAGACTGTCGTCACTTTTGCGCCCGGAGCGCGACATACCGCGTTTGTCGGCAGCGGCAGTTCGCGCCAGCTCTGCGAGCACGTCGCGCGCACCGGCGTGCGCAGGGTGCTGGTGGTGACGGACAAGCCGCTGCGCGATCTGGGTGTGGTCGACAAGGCCGTCGCCGGCTTGGTCGACGCCGGCCTGGAGCTCGCCTATTACGACGGGGTACTCCCCGACCCCACCTATGACCAGGTCACCGAGGGCGTGCAGGTCGCGAAGTCTTCCGGCAGCGAGGCCGTGGTGGCCATCGGCGGCGGCTCCAGCATGGACGCGGCCAAACTGATCGCCACCGGTGCGACCAACGAGGGCTCGGCGGCGGACTGGATAGGCTTCAACAAGTACGCCAACGACCCGCTGAAGATCTACGCCATCCCCACGACGTCCGGTACCGGCTCCGAGGCGACCATGGGCGCGGTTATCTCGGACCCGCAGACCCACGAGAAGGGCATTGCGTCCGGCAGCGCCATGTTGCCCGCGGCGGTGGCGGTGGATGCCGACCTCATCGTGGGCCTGCCGCCCCACATCACGGCGGCGACCGGCATCGACGCGCTCACCCACGGTGTCGAGGCGTTCATCAGTCGCTGGGATCGCGGCACCGCGAAGGAGGACGCGCGCATCGCGATCAAGCTGATCTTCGCCCATCTCGCGCGTGCCTGTCGCGACGGCACCGACCTCGACGCGCGACAGGGCATGGCGATGGGCGCCTACTACGCCGGCCTGGCCATCAACCAGGTCAACGTCGGCAACGTGCACGCCATCGCGCACCAGATCGGCGGCAAGTACGGCATTCCCCACGGGCTGGCCAACGCGCTGGTGTTGCCGCACATTCTCGAGTTCTGCCGCACCGAGGCGGAGCCTGCGCTCGCGGAGCTGTCCTTGCTCGTCGGCGCCGGAGAGCCCGGCGAGGGCCAGGGCGTGCTCGCGCAGAAGTTTATCCAGGCGGTCCGCGACCTGCGCACCGAGGTGGGTATTCCCGACAAGTCGGACCTCATCCGCCGCGAAGACCACGGCAAGCTTGCGGATCTCGCGCTGGCGGAAGGCATGTCGTATCCGGTGCCGCGCCTGCTGGATCGCAGTAATGCGCTTGCTATTCTTGGTGAGATCACGGAGTAGCGGACGTCGGTTCCAATGTTTGCTAGAGCGTTGGGCGGAGCGTTGGTTGAGTGCTTAGCGGACGTTGGGATTCAGCGAGTACGTTTGGCGGAGAGTTGGTTGAGTGCTTAGCGGGCGCGGGGTTCTTTGTTTGCGGTTGCGTTGGGCGGAGAGGTGTTTGAGTGCTTAGCGGACGAGGGTGTTCAGCGCTCGCGAGAGCGGCACCCGGGCGCCGCGCCATCGTGAAACTTTTTACGGGCGCAGGGCCCGAAAAAAGTTTCCCAATAACACGTCACCCTACCGACTTTTCGAACCTCGACGTGCGTTGCCTGACACACGTTCGCAAGAATCAGATGTGCTGTGCCTGCCCCACGTTCGCGCAGAAATCAGATGTGCGGTGCCTGCCCCACGTTCGCGCAGATCGAAGGCATTGTTCGCGCTCGATGGAAGGACCCGGGCCGGGATATCTCTTCGCGTAGCCGTCAGGGAGGCACCGAGGGAATGGCGCGAGACCCCGCAGGGGGCTCGCAACTGACCGAGGGCACCGCGGAGCGGGGCCGACAGCGAGCGAAGAGATATCGCGGCCCGGGGCCTGGGTGGGCCTAAAGAATTCAACGCCAGTTCTACAACAAAGGCCACTGGGCCCCGAGACGTCGGACCGCCGCCTGCGCGGGGGCGACGATAGTTAGGTGCTACGTGAGGCCGACGATGGTTGCGTTCTAAGCCGGAGCGACGATGGTTGGATTCTGTGCGGGGCGACTATGCTTGGGCTCTGCACGGGCCGCGGTTTCGCGGTTTCAATCGTCGCCGTAGTGGATCGATTCCGGGATTTGCTGATACCAGTGCACGCCGTCGGCGTCCGTGGTGCGCTCGATCCTGCGCCTGCCGCGCAGGCAGTTGAGGTGGGCCAGCGTTTCGCCGGTTGCCAGGCCCATGGACTCGGATTCGACGGTCCTGTTGAACAGCGCGGGGAAACAGTCCACGGCGCGGCGCGGCTCCTTGAGCAGGTCGAACAGGTTGCCGAGGTCGGTCTTGTGGCCTTCGAGAATCTGGCTGATGCGCACGTGCAGGCCGTAGAAGGGCGCCTCGTGTGCGGGCAGGACCAGCAGGTCGTCCGGCAGCATCTCGCGCAGGCGACCGCTGGATTGCAGCCATTCCGTCAGCGGGTCGCCTTCCGGCTCGGTGGGGAACACACTCACGTTGGGTGTGATGCGCGGCAGGACCTGGTCGCCGGAAATCAAGAGCTTCAACGCGGGACAGTAGAGCGTGACGTGTTCGGGTGAATGCCCGCGTCCCACGATCGCCTGCCAGTAGCGGCCGCCGATGGTGATCGTCTCGCGGTCCACCAGGCGCCGGAAGCTGTCCGGCAGCGGCGCGATGGCGCGGCCGAAGTTGCCGAACTTCTGGCGGTAACGCTCCAGTTCCTCTTCGTCATACCCGGCGCCGCGGTAGAAGCGGATGGCCACGTCCGGCGCGGGCCGTCCCGTGTCGGAGGCCATGGCGCGGCACATGAGGAACTCCTCGCGGCTCATCCACAGGTCGCAGTCGAAGCGCTCGGTGAGCCAGCCCGCCAGGCCGACGTGGTCCGGGTGCAGGTGGGTGCAGATGACCCGGGTGACCGGCCTGCCGCCCATGAAACCCTCGAACAGCCCCTCCCAGGTCTCGCGCGCGCTCGGCAGGTTGAGGCAGGTGTCCACCACGGTCCAGCCGTCGCCGTCCTCGAGCAGCCACAGGTTGATGTGGTCCAGCGACATCGGCATGGCGAAGCGGGTCCAGTAGACGCCCTCGGCAATCTGTACCACCTCGCCGGGAGCGGGGTCGATGCCCCGCCCGAAAGGATAGGTGAGTCCGCGGTAGCGTTCGCTTGCGTCTTGGGGCATGACAGTGTCCTTGCGCGCAACCACGCGCGACGGTGCGCGCGGCGCGATTGGGGGAGGAGGTAGCCGGTCTACTCTAGCGGGGATGCCCGCGCCTGTACATCCTGCCGGGCGCGGCCCCGTTCAGCCGACCCCGCGCTCCGTGCCTTCCCAGTACCGCGCGCGCACCGCTTTCTTGTCCGGCTTGCCGACCGGGGTGAGCGGAATGGCGTCCACGAAATCGATCGACTTGGGCGACTGCACGGAGCCCTTGGCGTTCTTCACCAGCGCCTGCATCTCGGCGACCAGCGCGTCGGACCCTTCCGTGCCCGGCTTCAGCACGACGACGGCCTTGACCGCCTCGCCCCACTGCTCGTCCGGCACGCCGATGACCACCACCTGCGCCACGGCGTCGTGGCCGGTGAGTACGTCCTCCACCTCGCGCGGGAACACGTTGAAGCCGCCGGTCACGATCATGTCCTTGGTGCGATCGACGATGTAGAGGAAGCCGTCCTCGTCCAGCCTGCCGACGTCCCCCGTGTGCAGCCAGCCGCCCGCGAACGCCTCGGCCGTCTGCTCGGGCATGTCCTTGTAGCCCTGCATGATGAGCGGGCCGCGCACGCAGATCTCACCCGGCTCGCCGTGCGGCACCTCGTTCAAGTCCTGGTCCAGCAGGGCCACGTGTACCCACGGCGTGGGGCGGCCGCAGGAGGCGAAGCGCTCCGGCTTCGCCGGGTCGTGGTCTTTCTTCGACATGTTGGCGATGACCATCGGGCACTCGGACTGGCCGAAGAACTGGTAGAAGACCTGGCCCCATTTCTCGATGCCTTCCGCGAGGCGCGCGGGGCTCATCGGGGATGCGCCGTAGAAGATCGTCTCCATGCTGTCCATGCTGCCGTCGGTGGCGCGCGGCGAGTCGAGCAGGAAGTAGATCATGACGGGCACGAGCATCGTGCAGGTGATCCTGTGCTCCTTCACCGTGTCGAAGAATTCGTCCGGGCTGAAGCCCGACATCACGTAGAACGCCCCGCCTTTTTGTAATACAGGGATGAAGAACGCGGCGGCGGCGTGGGACAGGGGCGTCGCCATGAGCATGCGCACCTCGTCGGGGAACTCCCACTCGGCCATCTGGATCTGCGTCATGTAGGCGCTGACGCGGTGCGGGCTCATTACGCCCTTGGGCTTGCCGGTGGTGCCGCCGGTGAAGTTTACCGAGGCGATGTCGCTCGGCTTGATGTCGGGCGCCACGAGCGGCTGCGGCTCGTACTTCGCGGCCAGCGCCATGTAGTCGTCGCCGACATCGTTGGGGCCGAAGCCGAGGAAGTTCTTCACGGTCGGGACGCGCTCCTTGAGCGCGGCGGCCACCTCGGAAAACAGTGCGGCGTCGAACACCAGCGTCTCGATGCCCGCGGCCTCGAGGACGTAGGCGTGGTCGTCGAGCGAGCCGAGCGGGTGCAACGGCGTGCCGATGCACCCGGTGAGCTGCATGGCGGCGATGTTGGACAGCACCTCCGGCCGGTTGGCGGAGATCACCGCCACGCGGCTGCCGACGCCGAGGCCCTTCGACTGTAACGCCTGCACCATGCGGCTGGTGTTCTCCCGCACCTCACGATAGCTGGCCACCTTGTCGCCGAGAAACAGGCAGGGCTCATCGTTGTGGCGGTTGAGCCCCTCGATCAACAGGTGTGGCATTAATGGTGGTGTGTACAGGCTGTCGTTGCTCATGGTCGCTCCGGTGTCAGGCGGGTATTGCAGTGAAGAGTCGGGTTAATCCGCGATATCGAGGGCGCGCCGCAGAATGGCCAGTTGCTCCTGGGCCTCGCGCTGGCTGACCGCGGCGTGGGTGAACAGGCTGGACCCGTGGAACGTGCCCGGGAAACTGTGCAGCTCGGTGGGAACGCCGGCCCGCAACAGGTTGAGTCCGTATTCGATGCCCTCGTCGCGCAGCGGGTCGAATTCCATCGTGCTCACGTAGGCCGGCGGCAGGCCGGCCAGGTCCGTGGCGCGCGCGGGCGCGGCCAGGTAGGGTACGTTGTCAGCGCCGCGGCGGTAGCGCTCGCCCAGGTAGGCGTCCCAGCTGAGTTCCGCGTTGGGACGGTTCCACATGGGTGTGTCGACGAAGTTGCGCATCGACGTCGTGGCCAGCCGGTCGTCCAGCTCCGGTATACCGAGGTACTGGAAACAGATAGCCGGGCCGCCGCGGTCCCGGGCGAGCAGCGCGGTAGCCGCGGACAGGCCGCCGCCGGCGCTCATGCCGAGTACCGCGATGCGCCGTGGGTCGACGCGCAACTCGCCCGCATTGTCGTGCATCCAGCGCAGCGCCGCGTAACAGTCCTCCAGGGGGCCGGGGAAAGGTGTTTCGGGCGCGAGGCGGTAGTCCACCGACACGACCACGACACCCAGCGCGCGACTCAGCGTCAGGCAGGCGCCCAGCTCGCTGTCGAGATTGCCCACCACGAAGCCCCCGCCATGGATATGCAGGATGCCCGGTACGACAGCATCCAGGCCATCGGGCGTGTAGATGCGCACGGGAACGTCGGGGTCGCCCTCCGGGCCCGGTATCGAGCGGTCCTGTGCCACCACGCCGCCGCGGTCGAGGTCGGCGTTGAGCATCTCGATCATCTCGAGGAAACCCTGCCGGGTGGCCACGGGGTCGGTGAGGTCGAGACCGCCCTCCGGCAGGAGCTCCAGCGCGGCCGCGAGTTCGGGGTCGTAGTTGTAGCTCATGGCGCGTTTCTCCGTCGCGGTAGTCTGGCGCGCTGCACGCGCGGGGCAGCGGCAGCTCGGGGTATTGGTCGGGGCGGCCCCGGGATTTTGCGCCGGTTTTGAGCGCAGATGACAGCGTATACTGTCCGTTGTGAATGTGTATCTCGCGAGTATAAGTAAGGATACTTCCCGCGACAGTATTGCCCGCCCCCGCTCGCGGCTGACAGGAGTCCGGAAATATGAAAATCGACAGTTCCCTGATGTTTGACCCGGTCATGGTAGGCGCGATGGCCGCGCGGCTGGAGGAGGCGGGCTTCGACGGCGCCTACACCTTCGAGGGCAAGTCCGACCCGTTCATCTCCGTGGCCGCCGCCGCGATGCACACGCACAGGATGGAGCTGATGACCTCCATCGCCGTCGCTTTCGCGCGCAACCCCATGAGCCTCGCCTACCTCGGCAACGACCTGCAGAATCTCTCGGGTGGTCGCTTTATTCTCGGCCTCGGCGCGCAGGTCAAGGCGCATATCGAGCGCCGCTTCTCCATGCCCTGGAGCAAGCCCGCCTCGCGCATGCGCGAAATGGTGCTCGCGATCAGGACGATCTGGGACTGCTGGCAGACAGGGGAGAGGCTCAAGTTCGAGGGAGAATTCTACCGGCACACGCTGATGTCGCCGGTGTTTTCGCCGCCGCCCAACGAACACGGCGTGCCGAAAATCTTCATAGCCGGAGTCGGCCCCGTTATGACCGAGGTGGCGGCCGAGGTCGGCGACGGCTACTTCGTGCACCCGTTCAACACGCAGCAGTCGATGGATGAACTGTCGCTGGCCGCCATCGGGCGCGGCCTCGACAGGGCGGGCAAGTCGCGCGAAGACTACAGCGTCGCGGTGCAGGCGATTACCGCGACGGGCCTCGACGACGCGGGCATAGAGGCCGCGATCGCCTCGGCGCGCAACCAGATCGCGTTTTACGCATCCACTCCCGCGTACCTGCCGGTGCTCGCGTGCCACGGTTGGGAAGCGCTGCAGCCCGAGGCGCTGCAGATGACGCGCGAGGGCCGGTGGGCGGAGCTGGCCGACCTTGTCGACGACGACATGCTGAACACGTTCGCCGTCGTCGGTACACCGAAGGACGTGGCCGCGAAACTCGTCGCGCGTTACGCCGGCAAGGCGGACCGCATCTCGCCCGTGGTGTACCAGCCGGATTTGGAGCTGCTCACGACATTGCGTGAGGAAATCAGTGCGGCGTTGTAGCGCGCTGCTGCAACTCCCGGATTCATGAGCCCGAGCGAGGAGTATGAGCGCTAACCGGTTCCCGGGGGCGTCGGGCGACAGGACGTCGCCCGTCGAGCCTGTACATGGATGTACGCTTTTTGGCGGTCCCCGGGAGCCGGTTAGCGCTCATGCTCCGTTTCCTGAGAGCCGCCCAAATCACCGTCTTCGCCGTGCCGTCGTGATTAATTCTCCCCTGTTCTGCGACCTGAATCACACTGCGTACTTCAGCGCGTGTGCATGCTCTCGATACCATGTAAAGCACGGGATAAGAAGAAGCGGGGCTGCGCCATGAAGCGCAAGACAGACGGCCAGAGCAAACCACACTTCCGTACCGACAGGATGTTCGAAGAGGGCGGTGAGTGGTATATCCGGATCCGCGACGGCGATGTGATGGGACCCTTCGCCAACGAGGTAGAGGCGATCAACCATCTCGAGGTGTATATTCGCCAGACCGAATCGGGACTGCTGCCCGCCGATGCGCAGGTTGTCCTCGACAAGAAGTTATCCGCGAAAAACGTCGGCTGAAGCGCGCACTGCGCCAGTATCTTTAATTCTCACGTAAACGCCTTGCCCGGTACCGCGGCGAGCAGGTCCCTTGTGTAGTCTTCACGCGGTGCGCCCAGCACCTCGCCCGCCGGGCCGTACTCGACGACCTTGCCTTCGCGCAGCACCATCACCTCATCCGCCAGTTGTCGCACCACCGCGAGGTCGTGCGAGATGAACAGCGTGGTCAGCCGGTATTCGCGGGCGAGGTCTTCCAGCAATCGTAGAATCTGCGCCTGTATCGTCACGTCGAGCGCGGAGACCGGCTCGTCCGCCACGATGAACTCCGGCCGTGTCGCCAGTGCGCGACCGATCGCGATGCGCTGGCGCTGGCCGCCGGAGAATTCGTGCGGGTACTTGCGGGCGAAGCCGCGCGCCAGGCCGACTTCCTCCATCAGCTTCAGCACCTTGCCGCCCACATCCCTGCGCGTCGCGAGTCCGTGCAGCAGGAACGGCTCCGCCAGCGTGTCGTACACCGTCATGCGCGGGTTCAGGGACGCGAAGGGATCCTGGAAGATGATCTGCATGCGCCGGCGCATTTCCTTCATGTCGCGCTTGCCGAGCGCGGTGACCTCCGTGCCGTCGAAGATGACGCGGCCCGATGCGGCGGGCACCAACCTGAGAATGGCCCGGGCAATCGTGGACTTGCCGCTGCCGGATTCCCCGACCAGGCCCAGTGTCGTGCCGCGCCGCAGTTCAATGCTGACGTCGTCCACGGCCCGCAGCACCTGCCCCCTGTTGCGCCTGAACTCGACGACCAGGTCATCGACGATGAGCAGGTGTTGTTTCGAGGCTTGCTGCGCAGGTGGTTTCGAGCCGGTCGGGATGGCCGCGAGCAGCGACCGTGTGTACGGGTGGGCGGGCCGCTGGAAGATCTCCTCGCGTGTTCCCGCCTCGAGCGCCTCACCCTCGCGCATGACCACGATAGTGTCGGCAATGTCGGAGACCACCGCGAGATCGTGGCTGATGAAGACGATGCCGATATCGCGCTTCCTCTGCAGCTCCGCCAGCAGTTCGAGGATCTGCGCCTGGATGGTCACGTCCAGCGCGGTAGTCGGTTCGTCGGCAATCAACAGCCGCGGCTCGTTGATCAGCGCCATCGCTATCATCACGCGCTGGCGCATGCCGCCCGAGAACTGGTGCGGGTACGCATCGAAGCCCTGCTCGGGATCGCGTATGCCCACCTCGTCCAGCAGTTCCAGGCCGCGGCGCCGGGCGGTGGCGCGGTCGACGCCCTGGTGGTAACGCAGGGGTTCGGTCAGTTGCCGGCCGATCGTCATGAAGGGGTTCAGGCAGGTCATCGGGTCCTGGAACACGAACGCGATATCGCGCCCGCGGATCCGCTCCAGCTCACGCGGGCGCATGCGCAGCAGGTCCCTGCCGTCGAAGTGCGCACTGCCGGAATCGATGCTGCCGGGGGGGGTCGGCACCAGGCCCAGCAGGCTCAACACCGCCACCGACTTGCCGGAGCCCGACTCACCGATGAGCGCCGTGATGCGGCCCGTATCCACGCTGAAGCTCAGGTCCCGCACCGCCTGCACGTCGCCCCTGCGGCTGCGGAAGCTCACGTTCAGGTTGTTGACTTCAAGCAGCGCCATCGCTCAGTCCGCCCTGCCGCGCACGTCCAGCGCATCGCGCAGGCCGTCACCCAGGAAGTTCAGTGAAAACAGTGTCAGCGTGAGCGCGAGGCCCGGGAAGACCAGCAGCCACGGATACTCCTCCATCGACTCCGCGCCGTAGGAGATGAGCAGGCCCCAGGACGTCTCCGGCGGCTGCACGCCGAGCCCGAGGAAACTGAGGAAGGCCTCCAGCAGCATGACGTTGGGGATGGTGAGCGTGGTGTAGACGATGATGGGTCCCAACGCATTGGGTACGATGTGGCGCCCCACGATCGCCGCGGGCGACAGGCCCAGCGAGTGCGCCGCCTCGACGAACTCCTGCTCCTTCAGGCCCTGCACCTGCGCGCGCATGATGCGCGCCATCGTCAGCCACTCCACCGCGCCGATCGCCAGGAACAGCAGTATCAGGTTGCGGCCGAACACCACCATGAGCAGCACGATGAAGATCATAAACGGCAGCGCGTAGAGAATGTCCACCAGGCGCATCATCACGGCGTCCACCCGGCCGCCCGCGTAGCCGGCGATGGCGCCCCAGCTTACGCCGATGACGAGCGCCACGGCCGTCGCGATGAATCCCACCGCGAGCGACAGCCGCCCACCGTACATGATCTGCGTCAGCAGGTCGCGGCCGAAGATGTCTGTCCCCAGCCAGTGCGCGGCCGAGGGGGGTGACGGACCCAGGTCCAGGTCCTGCTGGGCGTAGTCGTAGGGTGCTATCCAGGGCGTCAGTACGGCGACCAGTACGAAGAACGCGAGTACGCAGAGTCCTGCCAGTGCGAGCCGGTTGCGTGACAGGCGCTGCCACGCGTCGAACCACAGCGAGCTGTGCTCCGCCTGGTCGGCCCGCTCGCCCGGCGCGCCGCTGTTCACGCGGACTGCCTCAACTCGTCGCGCAGGCGCGGGTTCATCCACGCGGCGAGAATGTCGGACAGCAGGTTGAACAGGACGATGAGCGTGGACAGGAAGATCGTGGTGCCGAGAACCATCGTGTAGTCGCGGTTGAACGCCGCCTGCACGTAGAAGCGGCCCAGTCCGGGCACCCCGAACACCGTCTCCACCACGAACGAGCCGGACAACAGGCCGGCGAATGCCGGCCCGAGGAAGGCGACCACCGGGATGAGGGCGCCGCGCAGGGCGTGGAAGACGACAACACGCCAGCGCGGCAGCCCCTTGGCGAGGGCGGTGCGGATGTAGTCCTGCGACAGGACCTCCAGCATGCCCGCGCGTGACAGCCGGGCGATGTAGGCCGCGTAACCCGCGCCCAGGGTGATCGAGGGCAGTATCTTGTCGCCGGGCAGGTCGCCCCAGCCGGAGACCGGCAGCCAGTCGAGGCGTATGCCGAACACCAGCAACAGCAGCGGACCGAGCAGCAGGGCGGGCATGCAGATGCCGACCATGGCGAGGCTCATCGG
>JAUIEP010000081.1 GCA_030428835.1 Gammaproteobacteria bacterium
CCATCGGCGTCACCGCCACCGACGACGCCGACGCGCTCATCGCGATGGACGCGGACTGCGTGGTCTACAGCCCCATCATGCCCGACCCGGAGCTGGTGCAGCGCCTGCTGGCCTCGGGCAAGAACGTGGTGACGCCACTGGGCTGGTTCTATCCCAAAAACCAGGACACCAGCGCGATCGAGGCGGCCTGCGCCGCGGGCAACAGTACGCTGCACGGCACCGGCATCCACCCGGGCGGCGTGACGGAGCGCCTGCCGCTCACGGTGTCGGCCCTGTCCGCGAGTATCACGCACGTGCGTGCCGAGGAGTTCTCCGACATCCGCACCTACGGCGCGCCCGAGGTCATCAGCGACATCATGCTGTTCGGCAAGACGCCGGAAGAGGCCGCGGCGAGCCCGATGACGAGCCTGCTCGGCGGCGGCTTCATGCAGTCGATGGACATGGTCGCCGACGAACTGGGCTTCGCGGTGGACGCGGAACCGCGCGTGACCCAAGAGATGGCAGTCGCCACCGCGCCCATCGCATCGCCCATCGGCGACATCGCGCCGGGGCGCGTCGCGGCGCAACGCTTTACCTGGGAGTACACGGTGCGCGGCGAGCCCGTGATCACCGTGCGCGTGAACTGGTTCATGGGGCAGGACAACCTGGACCCGCCCTGGCGCTTCGGCCCCGAGGGCGAGCGCTTCGAGGTCTCGGTCAGGGGCGACCCGGATTCCCACGTCACTTTCCACGGCTGGCACCCGGAATCCGTGGCGGCGGGACTCGAGCGCAACCCCGGCATCGTCGTCACCGCCAACCACTGCGTGAGCGCTATCCCCTACGTGTGCCGCGCGCAAGCGGGTATCCGCACCTACCTCGACCTGCCGCTGATCGCGGGCCGCGCGGCGCCACACCTGCAGCGCTGACGCTCCCGCCGTAATTATCACCGTCCGCTGGTAACGTGTCTGGCGGTATACTAGCCGCTGCACTGTCAAGGAGCCGTGGCGGCCGATGAGCCTGGAACCACAACCCGTTCACCAGATCCCTACCTACCAGCCCCTGCACGACACGCAGAACAGCCGGCCCTGGTATACCACCCCGCGGGCGAAACTGTTCGCCGTCGTTTTTACCCTGGTGCTGCTCGGCGGACTGGTCGCGACCTTCCTGCAACCCACGGTCTATCGCAGCGCCGCGACGGTCCTGATGACGGCCGCGATGGCGATCGACGAGGAGGCCACCGAGGCCAATGTGCAGCGCGTCGAGATACAGGGGCGCATCCTGCTCGGCGGCGAGGTCTCGCGCCAGTTGCTCGACACGCTGCACGATCGCGGCAGCGGGCAGGTCGATGCGCCGTACCTGCGCGAGGTGCTGTCAGTGCAGTCAGTTCCCGGCACCAACCTGGTGGAAATGGCCGCACAGGGAGCGGAGAGGGACCTGCTGCCCGAACTGGTGGACACCTGGATAGACGTGTACCTCGGCATCCGCAAGGCCCACGTGGAGGAGAGCCAGGGCCAGACCCTGCAGGTGGTCAACGACCAGCTCGCCGACCTGGAGGGAAAACTCGAGAAAGCGCGCAAGGCGCTCGCCGATTACCGCGACGAGCACAACATCAGCTCCGCCGAACGGCAGGAGAACGAGGAACTCTCCCGCCTGGACGGACTCAATAAAGCATTGAACAAGGCGGTGGACAACGAGATACAGGCGCAGGCCTTCGTGGACACGCTACGCAAGGCGATCGAGGACGGCAAGGACGTCGTGCCCACCAGCGAGCGCGCCGAGATTGCCGCGATGAAACGGGAACTCAGTTCGCTGGAATCGCGCATCGAGAACCTGCAGAAAACCTACACCCGCGACTTCATCGAGCGCAACCCGAAGTGGCGCGACATTCCCATCCGCAAGCGCGAGCTGGAACAGGAGCTCGCGGAGGCCCTCGCCGAGGGCAAGCGGGAGGCCATCGCCCAGTCGGAGCAGGCGTGGGAGGCGGCCCGGCAGGCGGTGCTCGACCTGCAACGGCGCCTGGCGGAACAGCAGGAAAAGGCCGCGCACTTCACCACGGTGTACGCCACCCACCAGGCGCTCGTGGAGGACCTCGCGGAACTCGAGGCGCTGAACAGGGAGACGCAGTCGCGGCTGGTCCAGGTGCAGGTGAACCAGGTCGAGAAGTACCCGCAGGTTCAGGTGATCGACCGCCCGGGTGCCGAGGCGCTGCGCGTCGGCCCGGACTACCGGCTGTGGCTGGGCGGGACACTCTTCGCGTCACTCGGGCTCGGCATACTCGCGGTGTGGCTCTACGGTTTCCTCGGGCCGCGCGAGAAGCCGGCCTTCGTCACGTTGTCCGGCGTGCACATGTACCCGCAGGACATGGGCGCCCTGCCGCACGGCCAGGCACCCGGACGGCTGCCACAAAACCAGACGCCGCTGCTGGACCAGCAGGCAGCGGCACCCGATGAACCGAATCCGGAGGACCCCGCACCCGACCCCGGGGAAAAAACATGAAGTACCTGTTTCGAGCCCTGCTGATCATCCCACTGGCATTCGTCGCGCTCCTGGTCGGCTTCAATATCTGGGGAGCTCTGACCCTGGGCACGCTGACCCCGGCGGCATCCACCCCGCGCGATATGACGGCAAACCGTGTCGTGATGGTCATGGGCGCGACCGGCAGCGTGGGCGACGGCCTGCTGCAGGCCGCCATCGAGGCGCCCGAGGTGGAAAAGATTCACGTCATCACCCGGCGCACATCACCGCGCATCGACGCGGGCGTCGCCTCGGGCAAGGTGCACATGCACCTGCACACGGACTTCACCGACTACAGCGCGTTCTCCGACATCCTCGGCGAGGTCAACACGGTGCTCTGGGCGCTGGGCACCTCGTCGCTGCAGGTGGACGACGCCACCTACACCTGGATACACGTCGACTTCCCGCTCGCCTTCGTGAAGGCGTGGCTGGCGGCGCGCAACCACGGGCCGATGGCCTTCCACAACGTGACGGGCATGGGCACCAACCCGGACGGGGAGCAGTACTGGGCCAGGGAGAAGGGGCGCGCCGAGGACACCATCACGTCCCTCGCCAGGGGCACGGGCCTGCGCAACTTCAGCTACCGCTCCGGCTGGATAAGCCCGCCGGCAGACAGATCGAATCCCGTGATCGAGTTTTTCGTGGCGCTGCTGACGCCGGGCCACCTGGTGATACCGGGGCCGGAACTCGGCCGCGCGATGCTGGAGATCAGCGTGCGCACGCAGGAGCTGCCCAACGGAACGGTCATCGACAACGCCGACAGCATCGCCTACGCGAAGGTGTACCGGCCGGGCAGCTAGCGGGTCAGTCTTTCGCGGCGGCGTCCTGCGCGGCAAATTCGGCGTAGGCCTGGGCGGTACCCTCGGCCATCTTGTCGCCGTCGAACGGAATGGACATCTGCGGTGTGAACTCCAGCACGACGCGCTCGGGGGTGTCGAGAAAACGCACGAACATCTCGGGGTCAAGGCCGCTCGTAAAGGCGTTGCCCTCGTCCTGCTGGCCCGCCGCATCCATGCCGGAGGCGAGCAGGCGGTACATCCACATCTTCGTCTTCTCGTCGTCGTGAATGACCGTGTGGCCCTTGTAGGTCACGGTCTTGCCGCCACCCATCGGGGTGCCCTTGCTGCTGATGACGACGGAGGAGCGACCGTCCCGGGCAATCGCCTTGATGCGCACCCGCTCGCGAGTGGCGGTCATCCAGATCTTGCCGTCGACGGGCACGTAAGCGGTGGTCACGCCGAGCGGATGCCCCGCCCTGTTCGCCCAGATGAAGGTGCATTCGCCGCCGGTGCGCACGAGTTCCTCTTCGCGCTCCGGGTCGAGCCGGTAGCGCTTCACATCATCGTAATTGACCGCCTGTTCCGTCATGTTTCTTCCCGTCTACTTGATCATCCGGTACAGCAGCAACAGCACTATCGCGCCAACCGTGGCGGTGATGATACTGCCGAGATTGATGCCGTCGGCGCCGCCGCCGACGCCGGCCAGGTCGCCGAGAAATCCCCCGACGAAGGCGCCGGCTATACCCAGCACCATGGTCATGAGCCAACCGCCGCCGTCCTTGCCCGGCATGAGCAGCTTTGCCAGTGCGCCTGCGACCAGGCCGAGAACAATCCAAGAAATGATACCCATTTTCCTTACCTCCCGCTGGGGCTTGCCTGCGCTGCATTGTCGGCCAGCGCCGCGGCGCGGGCAAGTGACGGGCCTGTACCGCCCCCCGTCGCATCGCGCATAATGCCGACTCACCCTGAGTCGTAGAGCGCCTGCCCGATGCCGCAATCCCTGAAGTACCTCGTCGCACTGCCCCTGCTCGGGCTGTTGCCGTTATTGGCCGGTTGCGGCTCCTGCGGCTTCGACTGTTCCGACGACAACGACCAGGACGCGCAGGCGGCGAGCCTGACGCTGGGTTTCTCCGATGCGCCGCTGGAGGAGCTGAAGAAAGTGGTGATTGAAGTCACCGCAATCGAATTCAGGCGCGACGGCGTCGACCCGCTTGTGGTGGAAACGTTCGACCTGTCCAGTGCGCCCGACATGGGAAGGTTCAAGATCGACCTGTTGCAATTCCCCGGCACGCTGTCGCAGACCATACTGACAGGATTGACCGTCCCCGCTGACTTCTACGACGAAATCTTTGTGGCTATCAACGGGGACGACGCCAGTCTCTCCTACGTCCTGGACGGGGAGGACATGGCGCGCATTCTCCGCGTGAACGACGGGGGGCTGTCACTGCCGGGACGGCAGATAGACGCCGACAACCAGGACATCACGGTCGAGTTCGGCCTGGCGCGCGCGCTGAAGTTCAATGCGAACGATGACAGCTACACGCTGGAAGAGGACGGTATACGCCTGGTGGATGACACGCTGGCGCCGAGCCTCGCCGGCACGGTGGACCCCGACCTCTTCGACGCGGTGGACGAGTGCGAGGGCCAGGATGGCGACGACACGCGCTGGAACCGCGTGTATCTCTACGAGGGGACGGGCCTCGACCAGTCGGCGTTGGCCGACGTGTTCGACCCGGGCGCCGAGGGCAGCGCGGGGAGGATTGCCCCGTACGCCGCCGCGCCGCTGGTGCTCGGCGGCAACGGCTGGCAGTTTTTCTTCGGCTACCTGCCCAGCAACCCGGACGGCTACACCCTCGCCTTCTCCTGCAACGCGAAGGAAGATAACGCCCGCACCATCGAGGACATCACGGTGCCCCTGCCTGCCGCCCAGATCATCGAGGTGTCGCTGGACACGCAGGACAACGTCACCTGCGAGTTCGAGCTCGACCAGAATCCTTCCTGCTAGCAACGCCGGCGGGGCGGAATTAAGTCACATTTCCGCACTTGAACAGTGATCCCAGTCACTGTTCAGCCCCCCCATGCAAACGCTTGCCGGGATCTGCGATAGATTGGGAATCGGGGCTATTGTGGGGACAATACAGTGCGACTGGTCAAAGTCGAAGTCAGCAGCTTGCGCCCGGGCATGTTTGTCGCGGAGCTCGACCGCCCGTGGCTGGAGACGCCGTTTGCGCTGCAGGGCTTCGTCATCAGGAACCGCGATGAGATCGACTATGTCTCCAACTATGTCGACCACGTTTACGTGGACACCGAGTATCGCGGTTACAAATACAGTCTCAAGCTGGCCTCCAGCCCGGAGGAGCGGGTCAGGCAGAAGCGCCTCGCAATCCGCAAGGACTACAAGAAGGCCCAGGCAACCTTTGCCTCGGCATCGACTGCACTGGACAAGGTCTACGACTCGCTGCGCAACGGCAACGAGGTGGACATCGTCAAGGTGCGGGATGCAATCTCACCCCTGATCGAGTCCGTATTCCGCAACCAGGAGGCGGTCGCGGCGTTGCTCCGGCTCCAGGACAGCGGTGACTACCGCTACCAGCACGGCCTCTCCATGGCCGTGTGGGCGGCGATCCTCGGCCGCCACATCGGGTTGCACCGGGAAGAACTGGAGAAGCTCGTGGTGGGTTGCGCGATGTGTGACGTGGGCATGACCCAGCTGCCGCGTGAACTACTCGACCAGGCACAACACCTTTCCGGCAAGCAGACGGAGATCATCCACGCCCATACGAAGATCGGTGTGGAAATGGTATCGAACTCGGACGATGTGGACGCGGAGGTACTGGCCATCATCGAGTTTCACCACGAGCGCATGGACGGTTCGGGTTACCCCTGGGGCATGGAGGGTTTCGCCATACCGCTGCTGGCGCGTATCGCCGGCCTGGTGGACGCCTACGACGCCATGATCAGCCCGCGACCCTACGCCAAGGCGCGTACCTCGCACGAGGCGACGCAAGAACTGCTCGACATGAAGGGCAGCAAGCTCCAGGACTCGCTCGTGGAGCAGTTCGTCCAGGCCATCGGCCTGTTCCCCACCGGCACACTGGTGGAACTGAACGGCGGCGAAGTCGGCATCGTCGTGGCACAGAACACCACCCGGCGCCTCAAACCCGAAGTGCTGCTGATTCTCGACGAGGACAAGAAGCTGCTGCCGAAACCGCGCATCATCGACCTGGCCAACCAGGACATCGCCGCGAACGGCGAGCGCTGGATCACGCACGAGCTGCTGGCCGGCAGCTACGGCATAAAAAGCGACGAGTACTTCATCTGATGTCGCAGGAAGCCGCCCATATGCTGGGCCTTGTCGAACTTGCGGACACCGCGCCGCTCTTCGGCCTGGAGCAGTCCTACTCAGAGGAGGTCCTGCAGGCCGCCTTCGAGGCGCGCATGCACGACTGGATACGGGCGAAGGACAAGTGCCGCGCACTTCCCGACAAGCGCATGTGCGTACTGCTGAACGGCGTATCGAGTGCCGGCGAACTGGAACTCGCGGCGGCAAAACTGCAGCGCCTGTTCGTGGAGCCCTACGAGCACATGGGCAAGTCGGTCACGATGGCCGTGAAGGTCGGTTTCGCGCCTTACAACGGCAACGAGACGACGATGTCGACGGCGCTGCAGAATGCCGCGCAGGCGCTGAACAAGGCGAAGTCCTCCTCGCGGCTGTTCGAGATCTACTCCAACACCCGGGCGAAACTCGAACGCGACACGGTGGAGCTACTGGCGGACCTGGACACGGCGCTGGAACGCAACGAGTTCGAACTCTACTTCCAGCCCAAGGTCCACGCGGCATTCAACAACCTCGTCGGCGCGGAGGCACTGATACGCTGGGTCAAGGCGGATGGCGAGGTGGTTCCCCCCGGCCGGTTCATCGACACGGCGGAGCAGAACGACATCATAAAACCCCTGTCCTGGTGGACGATCAAGTCAGCCGTGAGCCACCTGTCGCGCTGGCCGGAGCAGATGTCGGTAGCGGTCAACGCCAGTCCGAGGCTACTGCTCGACTCGGAGATCATTTCGGTGGTGCTGGACGCCCTCGACATCTACAGCGTCGACGCCTCCAGGCTCACCCTGGAGGTCACCGAGACCGTCATGATCGAGGACCAGGGACGCATGCTCGAAACCCTGGCGGCATTGCGCGACCACGGCGTGCGCATCGCCATCGACGACTTCGGGACGGGGTTCTCCTCGCTCGCCTATTTCCGCGACCTGCCCGCCGACGAGATCAAGATCGACCAGAGTTTCGTGCGCGACATGCTGGTCTCAAAGAAAGATCACGCCATCGTGAAGGCTGTCATCGACCTGGCGCACAATTTCTCGCTCAAGGTCGTCGCGGAAGGCGTCGAAACGAACGAGATCGCCGACCGCCTCGCCACCCTGAAGTGCGACGTGCTGCAGGGGTACGCCTATGACCGGCCCATGCCGGTGGACGAGTTCGAGCTCGCGTACAAGCTGCGGTGACGGCGCCGGCCGCGATTGTAGTTATCACCGATTTCCAGTAGCCTCAGCACCAAACCAGGGGTGCCGAGAATGCAGAACATACTGCGACTGGACCTTGCGGGCCAGCCCCGGGGCTGGATCAGCCTGCACGAAGCCGTGACCGCCTATGCCAAGGGCGACGTCGTCTATGGCATCGGTGATTCCCTGCCCCCCGTCTGGGGCGGCATCCAGCGTCTCAGCGGGCTGCGCTCGCGCATCGACCTGCAACCCATCGTGGCTATCCAGGGCCGCATCGTCCAGGGCTTCACGCCACCGCTGTGTAACCGCACGCTGTTCCGTCGCGACGACCATCGCTGCCTGTACTGCGGCGGCCAGTTCAACCGTAGCGACTTAACGCGCGATCACGTGCTGCCCACCTCCCGCGGCGGTACCGACCGCTGGGAAAACGTGGTGGCGGCGTGCAAGCGGTGCAACTGGCAGAAGGACAGCCGCACGCCGGAGGAGGCGGGCATGCCGCTGCTCGCGGTGCCGTTCCGGCCGAATCCGTGGGAGTGGCACTTCCTGGCCAAGGACCGCATCCTCGCGGACCAGATGGATTACCTGTCGCAGCAGTTTCGCGCCCAACGCGACTGGGCCGCCTGAACCAGAAGGCAGCTTGCGTAACAGCCTGGGCTATTACGTACACTGCCGCCTATTTTTTCCACCTAACCGCGAAAGTAGCGCTGCTCGATGAAGGGCAGTTTCGTCACCGTGACCGGCAGTTGCTTGTCGCGCACGGTTACCAGCAGCGCCGTACCCGCTTCCGCTACCGCGCGGTCGACGTAGGCCATGGCCACGGGGCCGCCCACACTCGCGCCGAAACAGGCGGAGCTGATTGCGCCGACCTCCCGACCCGCCTCGTCCGCCACCGGCTGGCCGTCGCGCAACGGGCGCTTGCCGTCGGCCTTCAGCCCGACCCGCACCCTGGGCGGCTTGTCGGCGATGGCGGCGAAAATCGCGTCGGCGCCCGGGAAACCGCCCGGGCGCGCCCCGCCCTCGCGCCGCGCTTTACTGATCGACCACACGAGGCCCGCCTGCACGGGGTTGATGTCGGCCGCCAACTCGTGGCCGTACAGGCACAACCCGGCCTCCAGGCGCAGGGAGTCGCGTGCGCCGAGCCCGATGGGCTCGACCAGGTCGTGGCACAGCAGGCGCCGGGCCAGCGCGTCCGCCGCGTCGGACGGCAGGGAGATTTCAAAACCGTCCTCGCCGGTGTACCCGGAGCAGGTGATGTACACCTCAACCCCGTCGATCCGCGCCTCCAGGCCCTGCATGAACACGAGGTCCGCCGCCGCGGGGCAGAGCGTCGCCATAACCTCGCGCGCGGCGGGACCCTGCAGCGCGAGCAGTGCCTGCTGTTCGAGAATCTCCAGTGTCTGTCCCGCCAGGTGCGAGGCGATGTGCGCGAAGTCTTCAGCCTTGCAGGCGGCATTCACGACAAAGAAAAACTCCTCGGGGCCGCGGCGGGTGATGATCAGGTCATCGCGCACACCGCCCGCCTCGTTGGTCAGCAGTGCGTAGGTCGAGCGGTCGTCCTGCAACGCCTCGAGGTCCACGGGAACCAGGCTCTCCAGCAGCGCGGTGCTGCCCGCACCGCGCAGGAACGCCTGGCCCATGTGTGACACATCGAACAGGCCGGCCGCCGCGCGTGTATGCAGGTGTTCCTTGATGATGCCGGTGGGGTACTGCACCGGCATCTCATAGCCGGCGAAGGGCACCATCTTCGCTCCGAGTTCCCTGTGCAGGGTGTCCAGCGGTGTACGCTCAAGGGTCATGTCGATTCCTGTGTGACCGGCGTTTTGAGCAGGCCACTCTATAGTCCCGCCCACGCTCGCGCAAGGCGCCCAGGCTGCGCTGTCCGGACTGGTCCGGACTGTCGCTGAACCACTGCGCGGCAATACGATCGCCGTGCAAACCGCGGAATACGGGGCCGCGAAAACTGGCACCAATGTTGCACCGCATTGCACAGGCGGCCCGCCGGCGACGCGATGCCACGGATGGCAGGCACAGGGAAGTGTGTCAACGCGCAGGGAATTCCAGGGAAGGCGGCGGGCCGCCCGTCATTTTTTTACGCCGCGAATTGCGTAAAACTGACAAAAACCGCTTGTTGTTCGCGTAAATGTTTTTTGCTTTACTCCACCCGAGTGACACTTGGAAAGTGCACATGAAAGGCAGCTCTTATCAAGTCATCGGGGGGTGATTTATGGGAGACCGTAATCAGGAATCGCTGAACAACAACGAGCCGCTCGACGACCTGTTTGAACCGGCCATGGGAGACCTGTCCGACGAGCTCCTGCAGGAGATGGAACCCGTTTCCACGGAGAAGCAGCGCCTCGTGCGTATGCGCCGACTCGCGGAAAAGCGGCTGGAAGAGAAACGGCTGCGCGACGAACTGGGCGACTATGACCTGGAGTTTGAGGATTACTGACCCGCGCTGAAACCCGTCCACTCCCCCACGCTGTGGGGTCGAATGCATTCGACCTCGCGCTGCATCCTCGACCCTGGCCGACAGGGCTTTCCCCAACCTCTACCTGGTCGAATAAATTCGACCCCACAACATCACTGAGCGCTGCGTGCCACGTCGAATGAATTCGACCCTACAGGCTTCGGCCACAACATAACCCACACATCCAAAGGGTGTGAAAATCCCCCACACTGCGCTACATTGCTGCCTTTGACCTGCCGCCGGAGCGCCAGTCCTTGTCCCGTCCCGTATGGTTGCTCAGCATGGATTCCGACGCGTTTCATGCGCCGCCGACCACGACCGCCGCGCTCACGGCCTACTATCGCCGCTATGGCCGCACCGCCGCCGACATAGCGCTCGTCCACTTCCAGGGTCCCGATGACATCCAGCCGTGGCTGCAGGGCTGGCTGGCGCAGGAACTGCCGCGGGCGCAAGCGGCCCTGGCGGCGGGCGAGCAACCCGTGGTCGGGTTCAGCTTCTACACCTGGAACGCGGCGGAGTTCCTGTGGGCAGCCGGGGCGCTGAAGGCCGCGCTGCCGGAGCTGTTGCTGATCGCGGGCGGTCCCCACGTGCAGCAGGCGGAGGACTACCTGGGCATCGACCCCATCGACGTCATCTTCCTGGGCGAGGCCGAGGTCACTTTTTGCGAGTTCCTCGACTGCCCTTCGCGCGATGGCTGGTCGTCCATCGACGGACTGGCCTACCTCGAGGACGGCGAACTGGTGCAGACGCCCGAGCGCGCCCGCTGCAAGGAGCTCGACCGTTTTCCCTCGCCGCTCGACGTGCTTGAACTCACCGACGCCGATGGCAACGCGCTGTACGAATCCATCGCCTACGAAACCAGCCGCGGTTGCCCGTTCAAGTGCGCGTTCTGTGAATGGGGGACCGGCGCGATCGGCAGCAAGATGTACCAGTGGTCGCTGGAGCGCATCCGCCGCGACTGGGAGGCCATCGTCGCCGCGGGCATCAAGGACATCTGGCTCGCCGATTCCAATTTCGGCGCCCTGAAGCAGGATCTCGACAAGGCGCATATCCTGGCCGAACTGAAGGACCGCACCGGCCTGCCGCAGTCCTTCGCCACGTCCTGGTCGAAGAAACACAGCCGCCAGGTGCAGGCCATCGCGCTGCTGCTGCACGAGAAAAAACTGCTGCCGCACTACCAGCTCGCCCTGCAGACCCTCACCCCCGAGGCGCTGCGCCTGAGCAATCGCCAGAACATGAGTTCCAACGAGTACGAACCGATCGCGAAGCGCATGTCGGAGGAAGGGGTGCCCATCGCCGCGGAGCTCATCTGGGGCCTGCCCGGCGACACGCTGGCGGAGTTCGAGGCCAACCTCGACCGCCTGCTCGCGACGTTCCCCAATATCAATATCTTCGGCTACACCCTGCTGCCCGGCACGGAGTTTTACGAACGCCGCGAGGAATACCGCATCGAGGCGATTCCCGTAGCGGGCTACGGCAAGGCGAAGGGGGAGTACGTGGTGGGTTGCCACAGTTTCTCGCGCGCCGAGGGTGAGGAAGGCTATTTCCTTATCAGCGCGCACATCCTGCTGGTGCACGGCCATCTCATGCCTCTCACCACGCGCCTGCTGGCGCTCGCCGGCGCCGTGCCGGTGTCGCCGCTGTTCCGCGAGCTGCTCGGCGAGCTCATCGAGGCGTTCGCGGCGGAGCTGCCCGGGCTGGACGCGGCTGACCGCATGGCCGTGTACGAAGCGCGCGACGCCATCTACCTCGCCGCCGCGGCCGACCGCGAGACAACCTATCGCGTGCTCGCCGCCACGATCAAACGCCACCACCTGGCACACGGCACCGACCCGGAGCCCGCGCTGCGGACCCTGGAACTGGATCGCGCCCTGTGCCCGCGCACGGGACAGGAAACGACGATCGAGAGGGAATTCGACTTCAACGCGGGCGCGGTGCACAACGCACTGGCGGCCATGGAACTGCCCGCCATCGAGGCGGGCGGCAAATGGCAACTGCGTATCCACCATCCAGGCGGTGTCGGCGACGTGCTCATGGTGGCCGACGGCGGCAGCTGGATGCGCGGCGTCATTCGCGACAGCACTCCCATCGGCGACGTGCAGTACGTCGCCATCGCCTGAGACTCAGCGCGCCGCGTCCAGCTGGGCGCGCAGTTTACCCAGACCCTCGACGGAAGCCTCGAAGCTGCCGTGCTCGGTGATGAGCGCGCGCACCAGCGGCGCCGGCGTGACGTCAAACGCCTGGTTCAGGCCCCGGCTGCCCTGGTGCGCGAGGTTTACCTCCCGCAGTTCACCGGCCGCGTCCCGCCCCGCGATGCTGAGCAACTCCGAGGCGTCGCGCTCCTCGATGGGAATCTCATCGCCCGAGGCGCAGTGCCAGTCGATGGTCGACTCCGGCAGCGCGACGAAAAAGGGCACATCGTTGGCCGCGGCGGCGAGCGCCTTCAGGTAGGTTCCCACCTTGTTGCACACGTCGCCGTTGGCCGCGGTGCGGTCCGAGCCGACGATCACGGCATCGACACGGCCCTGGCGCATGAGCTGGCCGCAGGCGTTGTCGGCCACGATGGTGCAGGGCACGCCCGCGCGCTGCAGCTCCCACGCCGTGAGGTTCGTGCCCTGGTTGCGCGGCCGTGTTTCCGATACCCACACGTGCACCGGCAGGCCCGCCTCTTGCGCCTTGTAGATGGGTGCCAGCGCCGTGCCCCACTGGATCGTGGCGAGCCAGCCGGCGTTGCAATGGGTCATGAGATTGAGGGTGTCGCCGGGGTTCAACTTGCGCAACAACTCGAAGCCGTGCGCGCCGACCGCTTCGCAGTTGGCGATATCTTCGGCGCGCAGCGCCACGGCCTTGTCGTGGGCTGCGGCGGCGCGCTCGCCCTCGGGCAGCCCCGCCACCGCCGCGCCGACCTGCTCCAGCGCCCAGCGCAGGTTCACCGCGGTGGGACGCGTGGCCAGCAGGCGCTCACTCGCCGAGCGGATGCCGGCTTCCGAGGCGTCCTGCGCGATCGCGTGCGCGAGACCGAAGGCGGCGGTAACGCCGATCAGCGGTGCGCCGCGCACCTGCATGGCGCTGATCGCGTGACAATAGTCGTCGAGGGATTCGAGGTGGCACCAGCGCAGCGTGTGGGGCAACAATGTCTGGTCGATAATCTCCGCCGCACCCGCCACCGGGTCCCAGCGCAGGCTGGATAGCTCGTCGGTACTGAACATCGCGCGTCCTTATACCGCTACCGCGGCTTCCTGTTGCGTCTCCCGCTGCCACTGGAAGACATTGAGCTCGATAAAAATGAAAGCGAACAGCCAGAGGGCGGCGTCCCAGAAGTCGAGAAAGTCCCCCGCCACGCCCCAGTAGGCCGCGGCGGCAAAGAGTACACCGTAGAGCGCCAGCTTCACAAACTTGTTGAGCGAGACCAGCGTATCCGTCAGCGTGCCGCGCAACTGCATGCGCACTTCGATCTCGAGTACCAGGCAGATCAGTATCCAGTCCCCGGCGTTGATCACGTCGGTCCAGGCGAGCCAGCGCGCGGCGCTGAGGTTTTCGCCGTCGGCGACAATATCGAAACTCGCGATGCGGTAGAGCTCGGAGCCCACACCGACACAGTTCTGCCCGTCCAGCGGCACATACTCGTCGAGGTCCACCAGGAGCGAGTAGCCCTGTCCCACCAGCTCGCAGGCCTGTGCCACGCCAGGCGCGGCGACGTCATACAGCGTGGCGAGCTCCGCGTAATAGCCCGTAAACGCCCACACGATGAAAACGTAACAAAGGCCGCGCACTCCGTGCAGCGCGCCCTTCGTCCAGCCGCGAATGCTGCTGTCGTCGAGCACCCAGGTCTCCAGCTCAAACAGCAGTAACAGCACAACCCAGGCCGCGGTATCGATGGTGGCGGAAAACACCTGGACGACCTGGCCGGGCTCAATGCCGTCGCCGAAGGTGTACTCCAGCGCCGTGAGTTCCTCGCGCAGGAACAGGTACACGTTGAAACACAGCAGGCAGTAGACGAGGTACTTGACCCCGGTGAAGACGCGATAGGCGAGGTCGCTGGTCGCCGCGTGGTGGGACATGCAGGCCCGCTACACCTGCAGCAGCAGGTGCTCCCGCTCCCAGGAGCTGATCACGCGGTTGAACTCCTCGAACTCGTCGAGTTTTACGGCGGTGTACGCCTGCAGGAACAGCTCCCCAAAGGCCTCGCAGATCTCCGGCGAGGACTGCAGGTTGCGCAGGCCCTCCTCGAGCGAACGCGCCACCTCCACGTCGTCCTCGTTCGCCGTGCCCTGGTGGGGCGCCGTGGGTTGGAGGCCGCGCCGCATACCCAACAGGCCGCTCGCGAGGCTCGCCGCGATGGCGAGGTAGGGATTGACATCGGCGCCGGGGAAGCGGTTTTCCACGCGCGTGGACTGCGGCGCACTGTGCGGCACCCGAAACGCGGTGGTGCGATTGTCAAAGCCCCAGTTGAGGTTGATGGGGGCGGCAATCTCCGGCGCCAGGCGCCGGTAGGAATTGACGCTGGGCGCATACAGGCTGATCAACTCGGGGGTGTAGTGCTGCAGGCCGCCGATGTAGTTGAGCAACGCATCGGTATGTTCCCCCTTCGCGGTGGCGAAGATATTCTCGCCGCTGTCGGCGCGCACCACGCTCTGGTGAATGTGCAACGCGCTGCCGCACTCGCGCTCCATCGGCTTGGCCATGAACGTGGCGTAGATGCCGTGGCGGTGCGCCGTCTCGCGCACGGTGCGCTTGAACACGAACACCTGGTCGGCCAGGGCCAGCGCATCGCCGTGTTCGAAGTTCATCTCCATCTGCGCGGTGCCGTTCTCGTGGATCAGCGTATCCACCTGCAGCTCCTGCGCCTCCGCGAAGTCGTACATGTCCTGCACGAAGTCCTCGAACTCCGCGACGGCGTCGATGCTGTAGGACAGGCGCGAACTCTCCGGCCTGCCCGAGCGCCCCTCGGGCGGACACAGTTCGAAGTCCGGGTCGATGTTGCGGCTCACGAGATAAAATTCGACCTCGGGCGCAATCACGGGCCTGAGCCCGTCGGCCGCGTACAGGTCGAGGATGCCGCGCAACACGTTGCGCGTGGACAACGGGTGCAGCCGTCCGTCCCGGTGGTAACAGTCGTGGATGATCTGCGCGGTGGGCTCGCGTGCCCAGGGCACCACGCGAACGGTGCTCGCGTCCGGCCGCAGGACCATGTCCGTGTCGGTCGGTTCGACGAAGTCCCAGTGGTCGTCGCAGTATTCGCCGGTGACCGTCTGGATGAGAATGCTCTCGGGAAGCCGCGGTTCACCGCGGGAGAGGAACTGGTGGGCGGGGATGAACTTGCCGCGCGCGTTGCCCGTCATGTCCGGGACCAGGCACTCCACCTCCGATATCCGGTGCTGCCGCAGCCACTCCTTGATCTGTGCCGTGTCGTCCGCCATACCCTGCCCGGGCCGCCAAAAAGGTGAGTATCGCACGCCCGGGGCCTGCTTCAAGACCAAAAGTGCCGGGTTGGGAACTGGGTTCGCGATTGGCTACAGGCGCCGCCCGCGCTGCTACAATGGCGGCCCCTCCCAAACGGAATGTGACTGTGTCTGCCGAAGGCCTGCTTACACCGGTCAGCCGCGACTGGCAGGACCAACTGCGCGAGAGCTTCAGCAACGGACAGGCCCTGCTCGACTTCCTGGGACTGGCGCCCGCGGACGTGAACATGAGCGCCGCGGCCGCGCGCGACTTCGCGGTGAAGGTGCCGCACAGCTTCGCCCGGCGCATGCTCCCCGGCGACCCCCGGGACCCGCTCCTGTTGCAGGTGCTGGCCCGCGCGGACGAACTGGAGGTCACCGCCGGTTACTCGGCCGACCCCGTCGGTGAACGCGCGGGTGCCATTGCCCGCCCCGGGCTGATTCACAAGTATCGCGGCCGCGTGCTGCTCGTCGTTACCGGCGGCTGCGCCGTGCACTGTCGCTATTGTTTCCGCCGCCACTTCCCCTACACGCAGAACGTCAACGGGCGTGCCCGGTGGCGCGACACCCTCGACTACGTGCGCGAAGACGACAGCATCGACGAGGTCATCCTCAGCGGCGGCGACCCGCTGGTCGCCACGGACGCACATCTCGCGGAGCTCGTGGCGGCGATCGCCGGCATCCCCCATGTGCGCCGGCTGCGCGTGCACAGCCGTGTTCCCGTGGTGTTGCCGGACCGGGTGACGCCGGCATTGACGCGCGCGCTGACCCACCCGCGCCTGCAGTCGATACTGGTGATCCACGCCAACCACGCCAACGAAATCGACGCCGGCGTGGCGCAGGCGATGGCGGCACTGCGCGCCGCGAACATCACGCTGCTCAACCAGTCGGTACTGCTGCGCGGGGTGAACGACAACGCGGCAGCGCTGGCGGACCTCAGCGAGGCCCTGTTTACTGCCGGGGTGCTGCCCTACTACCTGCACCTGCTGGACCCGGTCGCCGGGGCGGCGCATTTCGACGTGCCCGCAAGCCGGGCGCGGGCGCTGCACCGCGAACTGGCTGCGCGCCTACCGGGTTACCTGGTGCCGAAACTGGTCCGGGAAGAGGCGGGGGCGGCGGGCAAGACGCTGCTCTGACCCGCGCGAGCGGGCGCTAGTCGCGCGGCGGCAGGCCGTGCACCAGCGTGAGGAAGTCCAGGGTGGTACCCGCGCGGCGATGCTCGCTGAGCGCCTGGTAGTCGGCGTCCGCGTACCAGTCCTGCGCCGCCTGCTCCGACGGAAAACGGAAGATGACCATGCGGCCCCCGCGGGGACTCTCGCCCTCCAGCGTGATTGAATTGTCGTCGTACGTGATGAACTCGCCGCCGTACTTCTTGAGCAGGGGGAAGAACCCCTTCTCGTAGGTGCGATAGGCATCCTTGTCGGTGATCGCGGAGAGGTTTACTACCATGTAGACCGGTACATCAGACATGACACATTTCCTGGTTGGCCGTTGCGCAGGGCCACGGTAAAGCAAGCCCCCTGGTGTGTAAAGCGCACCCTGTGGGGTCGATTTTATTCGACCATCGAATCGCGGAATCAGGCCCGCAGGTCGAATAAATTCGACCCCACAGGGTGATGAAGCCACAGGGTGATGACCCTGACACAAAAAAGCCCCCGCGGTGTTACACCGCGGGGGCTGTATCGGTCAGGACCTGCTAGGGCCAGTTCGGCGGCTGTACCAGGCCGACATCCGCGATACTGGTCCAGCCGTTCAGGAAGGCGTCCAGGTCGTCGACAAACACCGTCTTGGTGGAGGAGCAGTTCTGCGGACCCACGTAGGACGTGCCGTTGAGCGGGCCGCTGCTCAGGTCCACGCCGACCACCGTCTCTACAGTGCCGGTAATGGTACCGGTGCCGTCACAGCTCGGGATATTCAGGTTGGGCAGGTCCATGAACGGCTTGCCCGCCTTGCCCAGGCGCCAGTTTTCCAGCAGCGCCAGCGACGCCGCGACACCCGCGGGGAAGTCGGGCGTGACGGTGATGCCGCCCTGGCTCAGCGCCAGCGAGGGTATGCCGCGCTTCAGCGAGCGCCGCGCCGCGCCCACGGTGCCGGAGGCGGGGGTTACGGACGCCAGGTTCTGGCCTTCATTGATGCCACTCATGGTGAGGTCCGGGGACAGCTTCAGGTCACGCAACGCGTGCAGCACGGCGTCGGCCGGGAAACCGTCGACGGCGATGCCCACGTCGCCACTCAGGGTCGCGCCCGGGTTGGCGGTCAGCGGCGGCGGCGAGGAACTGCCGCCCGTGCCGGACTGCTGGGTGGCGGGTGCGATGATGTTGAAAGTGATCCCGGACACCGTCTTCAGGCCCTGCACGAGCGCGTCGATGCCGTGGCCTTCGATGCCGTCGTCATTCACCACGAGGATTTCCAGCGGCACGGTATGCGTGGCGAGGTAACACGCTTCAGTCGTGGAGAGCAGCAGACTCGCGCCGCCACTCAGGCAGGGGTGGCTGGTGGCAAAGACATTCGTGTGGTGCTGGTAGCCGCGAATCACGCGCGTGATGAGGTAGTACTTGCCGCCGGCGAGCGTCCACGCATCCTGGTCGCCCGCAAAGCCCGCGGGCGGGCCGCTGGCGGTATCGTCCACGGCCCAGCCCACCGCGACGGGACGATAGTTGCCATCATCCGCGTACCAGATCATGTTGGGTACCATGGGGTCGAAGGTAGTCGTCGTACCCAGGCGGTAAGCCACGCCATTTTCCACCGGCACGGCGGTCTCTGCGACCGCATCAGTGACAGCGCCCGCGGCGGTGTAATCACTGGGGTCCCAGTACTGCTGCGCATACTGCACGGCGAAATCGAAATAGGCGGACGTTTCCAGGCACTCGGCATCCGTCAGGGTGACGGTGCCGCCCTGGCACCACCAGGGGTGGCTGCCGTCGCGCTGGATGTCCTGGTAGGCGATGACCCAGAAGCAGCCGCTCAGCGACAGCGTGAGGCCCAGGGCCAGCGCGGCGCGGAACAGGCCTTTCACGCCCTGGACCCGCGCGGGCTGGGGGTTGAAGGTGTTATGCATTTTGTTTTCCTCCGGTTACAAAAAACCCCGGCGTCGACGCCAAACATTGCCGGCGGGCCGGGCTGGTACTGTCATATTTCTGCAGCAATTAGAGTGCCACACGTTATAAATCAATACGTTAGCGATAATTCCCGGACGCAACGACGGCAATCTGTAAAAACTGCTGACACTCGTCGCTGTACCTGCCTCGCGAGGCAGCGCCGGTCGTGACCCCAATCTAGCGGATCGCCCCGCGCGCGTCCCAGTCTGGGACGTCTTCGCGGTTTTTGAGATATCTCAAAAGGGGAAATACAGGAATTTCAATGCGTTGCGACACGGCTGATGGCTAGCCGAGAACCTCGATACAGGCCGAATCCAGGCGCAGGCGGTAGCGCTGGTGGATGCCGTCCTCGTGCCGGTCGACCTCGAACAGGTACTTTGTGGCCAGCTCCTCACCGAGTACCGCCACGATCTCGTCCTTGATCTTGTTGCGGTTCTGGTCGAGGGTGCGCGCCTTGAGGCCGGTCTGCTCGAGGTCGTTGATGGCCCGGCCGTGGCCACCGTGGGCGGTCATCAGCGCCGCGATCTCGGCACCCACCTTGAGGTCAGGCCGATTGCTGGCCGGGTTGGTCACCCAGCCCTCCCCCGCCTGCCGCTGCCGGGCGTACCACGCGTAGTAGAACAGCGGGGTGCCCGTGAGCGACACCGCGAGACCGCGCAGGTGCAGGCTCATGGCCGCCAGGTCGATGCGCGCGCTGTCCTGCGCCTCGGCCAGGGCGAGCGCGGCGGGCAGGTCGCCGGGATCGCGCTCGAGGCCGAGCAGGCACCAGCCCAGGCGCTCGCCACCCAGGGCGGCGACGCGGGGGTCGCGCACGCGCTGCAGCGCGGCGCGGAAACCGCCGGGGTCGTGCGCGAGCAGGCGCCGCAGGCAGGCGCGCTGGCTGTCGCCCAGCGCCAGCTCACCCGGCGCCAGGGCAGCGACCTCGCGCCGGGCGTCGGCCGCGGGGTAGCCCCAGTCCTGCAGCACCGCGGCCCACTCGCGCTGCGCGGCGGCCAGCGGTGCCGGCAATACCCTGGCCAGCAGGAGAAACACGGCGCCCAGCAGCGCGCTCAAGAGCAACCCGGGCAACGCGTTGACCGCACAACCCAGTCGCAGCTCGATCTCCCGTTGCAAGCGGTTGCGCGGCAGGGAGAACGCGAGGTTCGCCGGGCCGTCCGCCACGGCCACGCCGTCCACCGACACCAGCGCCACGACACAGGCATCGCGCGGCGAGTACCAGCGCGTCTGCACCAGCCCGGCGAGGGCGGCGTTGATCTGCGCACCCACGTGCGCAAGCCCCTCGACATCGTTCACCTCGTTGTCGGCGCTGGAGAAGTGCGCCTCGCTGAGCGTGAGGGCCAGGTGTTGGCGCACATGCTCCATCACAGCATCTTCCAGGCGCGCCCGGTTTTCGCCGTATACGAGCACACAGAGCAAAGCACTGCCGCACAACCAGCCGAGTAGCAGCCAGGATCGATTACTCACCGCAGGGTACCTCGACCCGTATGTCGCGGAAGAAGTCGACGCGGGTTTCCTCACCAAAGCGCGCAATGCCCTCGATCACTGTGCAGTAGGCCGCGCTGTCGATGAGTTCCCGCGAGGCAAACCACGCGGGGCCCGGCAGGTTC
>JAUIEP010000283.1 GCA_030428835.1 Gammaproteobacteria bacterium
GCGTTGGCCAGGAAGAACGGCGTGAGGTACGTGATAAGGCGCGTGCTGAGATCCGGGAACTTGAGGCGGATGAACTTCTGTTCGCGGCTGATGGGGTCGAACATGCCCACGTGGTTGGTCGCGGTGATCGTGTACCACAGGCGCCCCTTCTTATCGAAGCGCAGCGTGTGCGGGTTCACGCCCTCCTCCAGGTCCACGATGTCCCAGGTCTCCTTCACGGGGTCGAAGCCGGCGAGCTGGTTACCGCTGGCGAGCGTCAGCCAGATGATGCCGTTGGGGCCGATCTGCAGCGAGTGCGGCGCGAGGTAGGTCTCCACGCCGCGGCGCTTGCCCTTCTCCATCTTGTGGTACACGCCGCCGGGCTTGTGGTCGCCGCGCGGGATCAGGTACGACGTGCGCTCGCCGTCGGGATTACTGTCGAAGCGGATGACGTGCAGGGTGTCCATCGGGCCGTCCACGGTCCAGATCGAACCGTCGGGGTGATACACCATGAGATCATGCTGCCCCGAAGTCGGGCCGCCGAGGTCCCACTCTTCCACCACGCCGCGGCGCGCCGCCGCGGACGGTACGGGCAGCGGGCCGTCGGGCCCGTCGTAGGCAGGCAGCTTGGCGAGCACGTTGGCGTCGTCGTAGGCGGCGAGGTAGCGGTCGGGCAGCACGTCGCGCAGGCTCTGGGTGATGATCGCACTGCGCCGGCCCATGTCGATGATGGTCTCCTCCCACTGCTCCCGGTCGAAGTTGCGCCGCGAGGTGAGCGGCGAGCCCTGCTGGTGGCAGTAGGTGCACTGCATCTTGAATTCGAGCAGGTGGTCGCGATCACTGAACTCTTCCAATACCAGGTTCATCCAGTAGTTACTCGGTAGCTGCTGGATCATCTCCCTGGGCGAGTCGATGCGCTCCATCTCCACGCCGAGCCAGGCGCCGCCCTCCGACGGCGACTGCCCTTCGAGAACCACGTCGCGCCAGCCGGCGCGGCGCACCCGCACCGTGTAGCCGTCGCTCCACGGCAGGTCGGGCGTGAGGAAGCGGCCCTGCTCGTCGGCGAGGATGCTCAGGGAGTGCCTGGGCTCGCCGTGGTAGAGAGTGACCATCGCACCTTTCACGGGCGCGCCGTCCGCGGCGATGTGTCCGTAGAAGAACCCGGACGCGGAGGCGGCGCCGGGCAACAGCAGCAGGGCGAGAAAAAAGACAAGCCTGGCAGTGTGGTGCATCGCGAAGCTCCCGCTCGTTCCGGCTGCTCAGATCGTCAGGGCGCCGCCCGCGGCGGCGTCACGTGAGTCGCTTATGGTACTCGCGGCCCGGTTACATGACAATTGTCTTGTAACCGCGTGCGAGGCCGGGGAACGGGAGCCGGGAACGCCATTCGCGAACCCGGGAGCGGGGTCAGTCGCGGTGGTTATCCTCGATACGCGAGAGCGCCTTTTCCATCAGCCAGCGGGCCTGGCCGGTGTAGGCGTATACGCAGGCGTGTACGGCCGACTCCTGCCAGTCGTCCGCCGCGCAGTTCGCCGAGTACTCCTCGAACGCCACCAGCGCCTTGAGAATATCGGCGATGTGGGCGCGGCACTGGCAGTCGCCGGACACCGGCGCCTCGCTCAGCGCCGCGAGTTCCGCCTCCGTGAACAGGCGCTCCTTGGGCTGCACCAGCGCCTTCAGTTCACCTGTACCCGGGTCGGCGGATTTTTCCGCGGCGCAGCGGCTCAGGTAGAACGCGAGCTGGGCCGGCTGCGGGGGAAACTCGCCGGCCAGCGCGCCGTCGATGTCCAGCGCGGCGAGCGCGGCGGCGGAACCGGCGGGATGCAGCACCATCACGTTGTGGGTGCCGATACGCGCAACCAGTTCGCGCAGCACGGGCAGGTCGCCGCTCACGCCCTGCGGGCAGGCCACCACCGCGCCGTCCACCTGGTCCAGCGCGTCCGGCTCCCCATCCAGCAGCGCCCGCGGCGTGGTGCAGGCCAGCAGAGCGCTGACGTTGACCAGGCAACCCTGGTGCTCTTCCAGCCACTCGCACAGGGCCTCGCCCACAAACAGGATGCGCGGCTTGCTCTGCGGTACCGGGTCTCCCTGGGCACCGCTGCGCGCCCGCAGCAGGACTTCGAGCGTACGCCGGTCGGCACTCGCGATGTCGCCGATACGCGCGCCGTTGCCGATCAGCGCCGCCACCAGCTGCAGGTGTTCGAGGTCCGTCTGCGTGTACTGGCGCCGGCCGCTGGCGGATTTGCAGCTCGCGCCAAGGTTGTAGCGCCGCTCCCACACACGCAGGGTGTCGGACTTGACTCCCGTCAGTCGCGACACCGTGCCGATGCTGTACAGGGGCCTGGGGTGTAACTCGATCGCCGTCATAGCTTTTTCCCTCTCTGCTGCTGACTCTACGCACGCTGTCCGCGAACGGATGCATTGTTCAGCTTTTGCCCTGACCCCCGCCCTGGGGCAGTGGTCCCCCGTTCGCGCATGGCGCGTAACAACGCGTGCCAGAACTAGGAGATGACAGCGCACGCAAGCCATGGATACGCACGAACAGCACGAGGGACTGGACCAGCTCTTCCGGCAGGCAAGGCAATTCGACCTGCTGACCGCGGCGGCCGAGCGCCGCCTGGACGATGACAAGTGGGACGCCGTGGCCGCGTTACAGGCGCACTTTGTGCGTGACCCCGGGTGCCGGCACTACCTGCGGTGCTGGACGGGCCAACTGCTCGACGAACCGCCCCGTCCCGACACCCTTGCTGACAAGGAGCACTACAACCTCCTGCGCCGGGAGGTCGCCGACTACCTGCCGCAGGGGAAGCACGTGCGGGCGTTGCGGGCGCTGCACATGGCCTTGCACGGCAAGCGCGCGTCCGGCGCAGATGCGGCACTCATCGCCGACCTCGACATGCCTGCCGCGCTGGTCGCGGGCCTCGCCGAGGTCATGGCGCGCGGGGAACGGGCGAAGGGCGTCGGCAACGCGCTGTATCACTGGCAGCGCTGCTGGCCGCGGGCGCTGCAACGCGATCTCGACCGGGCGCCGAGTGTCGTGCGCAGCGTGCTGCTGCGCGAACTCCGGCGCTACTACCGCGCCCGACAGGCGCTGGTGAACCACAACCTGCGGCTGGTGTTCGCCATCGCGGGCAAACTTGCCGGCAAGGGCCTGTCCTACCCCGACCTCATACAGGAAGGCGTGATCGGCCTGCTGCGGGCCGCCGAGAAGTATCGCGCCGCCACGGGCAACCGCTTCAGCACCTACG
>JAUIEP010000082.1 GCA_030428835.1 Gammaproteobacteria bacterium
CCACCGACAAACTTGAAATCGTGCGCACATGGCATTATGAAGAAAACAGTCTAAGCTCAAGGTAAGGCGAAGACTTCAACACGAGGAGCTACACGGGCACCCGCGAATGACGGAAGTAAATACCGCAAGAAGCAGCGACAGCCTGCGCGACCACTTCCTGCTCGCCATGCCCTGCCTGTCCCTGGGCATTTTCTCGCACAGCATCACCTACATTTGCGAACACGGCGAGAGCGGTGCGATGGGCATCATCATCAACCAGGCCCTCGACCTGTCCGTCAACGACATCTTCGAACACCTGCAGATTTCCCCGCACACGGACTTCTCCGGCGAGCCCGTGATGGCCGGCGGCCCGGTGCAGATGGATCACGGCTTCGTCCTGCATCGCGGCTCCACACGCAGTTGGGAAGCCAGCCTGAAGGTCACACCCGAGATCACGCTGACCACGTCGCGGGACATCCTGCGCGCCATCGCCCACGACGAGGGTCCGGAGGATCACCTGATCGCGCTCGGGTACGCGGGCTGGTCCGCCGGGCAGTTGGAACAGGAGCTGGCGGACAACAGCTGGCTCACCCTGCCGGGCGACAGCGACATCATTTTCGCCACCCCCGCCGACCGGCGCCTGGGCGCCGCCGCCGCGATGCTGGGCATCGATATGAACCTCATATCGAACCAGGCCGGCCACGCCTGAGCCACCCGCGGCCCACCCCAACCCGCCGGTAGCCGGATGAGCGCGGAGACACGCACGGTGATCGCTTTTGATTTCGGCCTGCGCCAGATCGGCGTGGCCGTGGGCAATGCCGAGCTCGGCACCAGCCAGCCGCTGGCGGTACAGCGCGCGAAGGACGGCCAACCCGACTGGGATGCGGTGGCCGCGCTACTGCGGGAGTGGCAGCCGGATCTCCTCCTGGTGGGGGACCCGCTTAACATGGACGGCAGCGAGAGCGAGCTGTGCGGGCTCGCGCGCCGCTTCGGCCGGCGACTGCACGGCCGTTTCGGCCTGCCGGTGGAGCGGGTGGACGAGCGCTTGACCAGTTTCGAGGCCAAACGCACGAGTGCCGAGCGGGGACACGGGGGAGACTACAAGCGAGCGCCGGTGGACAGCCTGGCCGCGCAGCTGATTCTCGACACCTGGCTGCGCGAACGGGGCGCCGCCTGACTCAGCGCCTGATGATGTTCTCTTCCTCGTAAGTGTCCTCGGCCATGCCGAGGTTCTCGCCGGAGCCGAACTCGCCGCGCTCGTGCAGCTTGATCTGCAGGCGCACATCGTTGGCCGAATCCGCGAAGCGCAGCGCTTCCTCCTTCGAGATCAGGTTCTCCTTGTAGGCCTTGACCAGCGACTGGTCGAGCGTCTGCATGCCGAGCTCGGTCGACTTCGACATGAGATCCTTGATGAGATGCACCTCGCCCTTGCGGATGTAGTCGGCGACCAGGGGCGTATTCAGCATGACCTCCACCACGGGTACCCGGCCGTTGCCGTCCTTCCGCGGTACCAGTTGTTGCGCGACCATGGCCTTCAGGTTGAGCGACAGGTCCATCCACACCTGGTTGTGCAGCTCCGCGGGGAAAAAACTCTGGATGCGGTCCAGCGCCTGGTTGGCGTTGTTCGCGTGCAGCGTACAGAGGCACAGGTGACCGGTCTCGGCGAAGGTCAGCGCGTGCTGCATCGTCTCCGCGGTGCGCACCTCGCCGATGAGGATGACATCCGGCGCCTGGCGCAACGTGTTCTTCAGTGCCACCTGGAAGGACTCCGTGTCCATGCCCACCTCGCGCTGCGAGATAATGCAGCCGGCGTGGTCGTGCAGGTATTCGATCGGGTCCTCGACACTGATGATGTGACCGCGGCTGTTGCGATTGCGATACCCGACCATCGCCGCGAGCGACGTCGACTTACCGGTGCCGGTTGCGCCCACGAAAATTACGAGGCCGCGCTTGGTCATCGCGAGTTCGGTAATGATGGGCGGCAGGCCCAGTTCCTCGACAGTCGGGATCTCGGTGTTGATGCGGCGCACAACCAGTCCCGCCTTGCCGCGTTGCACGTAGGCGCTGGCGCGGAAACGGCCGGCCTCGGAGGTGATCGCGTAGTTGCACTCGTTGTGCTTGCGAAAATCCTCTTTCTGTTCCTTGCGCATGGTGGACTCGACCAGGTCGAGGGTCTGCTCCTCGGTCAGCGGCTTGTCACTGATCGGGTAGATCTGGCCATCGACCTTGATACAGGGCGGGGCGTCGGCGGAGATGAAGCCGTCCGAGGCACCTTCCTTCACGATTCTGCGCAGTAGATCTTCGATTTTCATGCTGAGACGCCTCTTGGCACTGTTTGCAGCGCGTTAGAAATTCTCGGGCATGCGGGCCTTCTCGCGCGCCGCCTCACGGGACACGACCCGTTTTGCGACGAGCTCCTCGAGACACTGGTCCATCGTTTGCATCCCGTGGGCACTGCCTGTCTGGATGGCGGAGTACATCTGCGCCACCTTGTCCTCGCGAATCAGGTTACGGATAGCGGAGGTGCCGCGCATGATTTCGTGCGCCGCAACCCGGCCGCCCGTGACGCGCTTGAGCAGCGTCTGCGAGACCACCGCCTGCAGCGACTCCGACAGCATCGAGCGCACCATGGACTTCTCCGCCGCGGGAAACACGTCGATCACCCGGTCGATGGTTTTGGCCGCGGAGGTGGTGTGCAGCGTACCAAACACGAGGTGACCGGTTTCCGCCGCGGTCAGTGCGAGGCGGATGGTCTCCAGGTCGCGCATCTCGCCCACCAGGATGATGTCCGGGTCCTCGCGCAGCGCCGAGCGCAGCGCCTCGGCGAAGCCGAGCGTGTCGCGGTGCACCTCGCGCTGGTTGACCAGGCACTTCTTGCTCTCGTGCACGAATTCGATCGGGTCCTCGATCGTGAGGATGTGTTCGTACTTGTTGTCGTTGATGTAGTCCATCATCGCGGCGAGCGTGGTGGACTTACCGGAACCGGTCGGCCCGGTTACCAGCACGAGTCCGCGGGGCATCATGGAAATATCGCGGAAGACCTGGCCCATGCCGAGGTCCTCCATCGTGAGCACCTTGGACGGAATGGTACGGAAAACGGCGCCGGCGCCGCGGTTCTGGTTGAAGGCGTTGACGCGGAAACGGGCGACGCCGGGCACCTCGAACGAGAAGTCAGTCTCAAGGAACTCTTCGTAGTCCTTGCGCTGCTTGTCATTCATGATGTCGTAGATGAGTTCGTGGACCTGCTTGTGCTCCATCGGCGGCAGGTTGATGCGGCGGATATCGCCGTCGACACGAATCATGGGCGGCAGGCCGGCGGACAGGTGCAGGTCGGACGCCCCCTGCTTGGCGCTGAAGGCCAGTAATTCGGTAATGTCCATGTGACCCCTCCCCTCCAGACACGCGTACAGGCACTTCCCCTGGCCCGGGCCGCGCTTGCGGCCAGCGTGTCTTTTTTATTCTGTTGTGACGCCCCTGATCTTGAGCAACGTTTTGATTCGGCTAGTATTTATGCCATGGACGCACAGCAACTACACGACCATATAACAAAGCTCGAAGAAAGAGTACGGCGCAGTTCACAAAAAAGCCAGTTTGGCAATAGTGACATTCTTGTACTTGCCGTCAGCAAGACCAGGCCCGCGCAAGACATCCGCGCAGCGTACGCGGCGGGCATGTCCCACTTCGGTGAAAACTACCTGCAGGAAGCGCTCGCCAAGATGGAGGCGCTGTCTGACCTCGACCTCACCTGGCACTTCATCGGCCCCCTGCAATCCAACAAGACACGACCGGTCGCGGAGCGCTTCGACTGGGTCCATACGGTGGACCGGGAAAAGATCGCGCGGCGGCTCTCGGCGCAAAGGCCACCGGAGCTGCCTCCCCTCAACGTCTGCCTGCAGGTCAATATCTCGGGCGAGGCGACCAAGTCGGGCGTCGACCTCGACGCACTGCCGGAACTCGCCGCACAGGTGCGCGACATGCCCGGCATCACCCTGCGCGGCCTGATGGCGATCCCGGCCCCCGCGCAGGGCGAGGAGGCGCAGCGCAGGCCGTTCCGCGCACTGCGCGAGGCGTTCGAGGCGCTGCGGACAAGCTGCCCGGCGATGGACACACTCTCCATGGGGATGTCCGGCGACTTCGAGGCCGCAATCGCCGAGGGCGCGACGCTCATCCGCGTGGGGACCGCCCTCTTCGGCCCGCGGGAAGGATGATTTTGGCGGGTGGCGGCGTGTATACTGCGCGCTTGTTTTTACAGCGCTAAAGCAGGGCGGAATCCCACTTGGACACCCCACTGATCGCATTTATCGGCGCCGGCAATATGGCCTCGAGCATCATCGGCGGACTCGTGGACAGCGGCCACCCCGCGCAGCGCATCCACGCGGCCGACCCCTTCCCGCAGAGCCTCGACCGGCTGCTCGACGTCGCGCCCGTCAAAGTGTTCGCGGACAATGCCGCGGCGGCCGAGGGCGCCGATGTGGTGATACTCGCGATCAAGCCCCAGGTGATGGCCGAGGCCTGCGCGAGCATCGCCGGCGCCGTGGCGGCGAGTTCGCCGGTGGTTATCTCCATCGCCGCCGGCATCACCGTCGCCTCGATGCTTGAGCGACTCGGGGCGGACACCGCCATCGTGCGCTGCATGCCCAACACACCCGCCCTGCTCGGCTGCGGCGCGAGCGGCCTGTACGCCAACCCGAACACGACGAGCGAGCAACGCGCGCACGCACAGAGGATACTCGCCGCCGTGGGCATCGCGCGCTGGGTGGAGAACGAGGCGGACCTCGACGCGATCACCGCGCTGTCCGGTTCAGGCCCCGCCTATTTCTTCCTGTTCATGGAGGCGATGGTCGACGCGGGCGTGGAACTGGGCCTGTCGCGCGACCTGGCCACCGAGCTGACGCTGCAGACCGGCCTCGGCGCGGCGCGCATGGCGCTGGAGAATGACGTCGACCTGGCGGAACTGCGGCGACGGGTGACGAGTCCCGGCGGCACGACGGAGCGCGCGGTGGCGTCGTTCGAGGCGAGCGGGCAACGCGACATCGTCATGCAGGCCATGCAGGCCGCGGCGGATCGCGCCGTGGCAATGGCCAGGGAAATGGGTTAACGAGAGAGGCAGATGGGCGCATTCAACGACATCCTCAACTACGTGCTGCAGACGCTGCTCGGGCTCTACCTGTTCGCCATGCTGCTGCGCTTCCTGCTGCAACTGGTGCGCGCGGATTTCTACAACCCGATCAGCCAGTTCATCGTGAAGGTCACCAACCCGCTGGTGTTACCGCTGCGCCGCGTGATTCCCGGCTACGGCGGCGTCGACCTGTCGTCGCTCCTGCTCGCGCTGCTGCTGCAAATGCTCAGCCTGACCCTGCTGCTGTTGTTGAAGGTCGGCGGCATACCGGGGCTGGACCTGCTGTTGGTGGGCAGCGTCATCGGCCTGGCGGCGCTGCTCCTGCAGCTGTATTTTTTCGCGATTCTCGCGATGATCATCCTGAGCTGGGTCGCGCCCGGTGGTCACAACCCCGTCGTGATCCTGCTCTACCAACTGACGGAGCCGGTGATGGCGCCGTTTCGCAAGGTGCTGCCCCCGCTCGGCGGGCTGGATCTCTCGCCCATCCTGGTATTCCTCGCCATCGGTGTACTGCAGCGCATGCTGGGCCACGCGGCCAACGCCCTGGGTGTGTGGCAGCTGATCCCGTGGCTGTAGACTCAGGCCATGCAACGCCCTGGGCCTGATAATTCAGTCGGTATCGTCACACCGCAGGTCGCGCGGTTCGACGAGCCGCTGCGTCTCGTGTGCGGTCGCGAGCTCCCCAGCTACGAACTGGTGTATGAAACCTACGGCGAACTGAACGCGAGCCGCAGCAACGCCGTGCTGGTGTGCCATGCGCTCAGCGGCCACCACCACGCGGCGGGTTACCACACCGAGCAGGACCGCAAACCCGGGTGGTGGAACGAATGCATCGGGCCGGGCAAGCCCATCGACACCGACCGTTTTTTCGTCGTCAGCCTGAACAACCTCGGCGGTTGCCACGGCTCGACCGGGCCCATGTCACTGAACCCGGGTACGGGCAAGCCCTGGGGGCCGGGCTTCCCCCCGATACGCGTGCGCGACTGGGTGAACAGCCAGGCGCGCCTGGCGGACTACCTCGGCATCGAGTGCTGGGCCGCCGTCGTGGGCGGCAGCCTCGGCGGCATGCAGGCCATGCGCTGGGCTATCCAGTACCCCGAACGGATCAGGCACTGCATCGTCATCGCGGCTGCGCTGAAACTGTCCGCGCAGAATCTCGCCTTCAATGAGGTCGCGCGCAAGGCCATCGAGTCAGACCCCGATTTCAACGGCGGCAACTACCTGTCCGAGGACAGGGTCCCCGCCACGGGACTGGAACTCGCGCAGCAGGTAGGCCGCATCGAGTACAAGGACGAGCCCGCCAGCGGCCTCGCCCTGGCGCGCATGATCGGCCACATCACCTACCTCTCCGACGACGCCATGGCGAACAAGTTCGGCCGCGAGCTGCGCTCCGGCAGCCTCGACCTGGGCGACGACGCCGACGTGGAGTTCCAGGTGCAGAGTTACCTGCGCTACCAGGGCAGCCAGTTCTCCACGAACTTCGACGCCAACACCTATGTGCTGATGACGCGCGCCCTGGATTATTTCGACCTGGCACTCGAGTACAACAACGACCCGGTCGCGGCCTTCAAGCACGCCAGATGCGGCTTCATGGTGATCTCGTTTTCCACCGACTGGCGTTTTGCGCCGGAGCGCTCGCGGGAGATCGTGGACGCGCTGCTCGCCGCGGACCGGCCCGTCAGCTACGCCGAGATCGAGGCAAAAGAGGGTCACGATGCGTTCCTGATGCCGATACCCCGCTACCTCGACGTCTTCAGCGCCTACATGCGCCGCGTGGGGGCGCCCGACTGATGCGCCAGGACCTTAAGCACATACTGCGCTGGATAGCGCCGCGCTCGCGCGTTCTCGACCTCGGCTGCGGCGACGGCGAGTTCCTCGAGTTCCTGCGCGACAAGCGCCTGGTGCGCGGGACCGGCCTTGAGATCGACCAGGACAACATCACCGCCACGATTTCCCGCGGCCTCGACGTCATCGAACAGGACATGGACGCCGGGCTGGGTAACTTCCCCGACAACAGCTTCGATATCGTTGTACTGGCCCTGGCCCTGCAGGCCGTGCACTACCCCGACCGCGTCCTCGAGGAGATGCTGCGCATCGGGCGCGAGGGCATCGTGACGTTCCCCAATTTCGGCCACTGGCGCTGTCGCCTGTCGCTGGGGCTCGACGGCCGCATGCCGGTGTCCGACCTGATGCCCCACACATGGTACGACACGCCCAACATCCACTTCTGCACCGTGAAGGACTTCGAGGAGTTGTGCCGGCAAAAGGGCATTCGCATTCTCGCCCGCGACGTGGTCGGCAACAGCTCGCGCCAGCCGACCTTGTCCAATCGCTGGCCCAACCTGTTCGCCACCACCGCCATCTACCTGATCACCCGCTGATGCTGTTGCGCCTTATCGTCACGCTGTCGCTTGCGCTGTCCACCTGCACGGCGGCCTGGGCGCAGCAGTCTGCAATGTTCGGCCCTTTCGAACTGCATTACAGCGTGGTGAATACCACCTTCCTGGAGCCGGACGTCGCGGCGACCTACGGCATCACGCGCGGCAGCAAGCGCGGGATTCTCAATCTCGCCGTACGCGAGCACCTCGACCAGGGCACGGCGGGCAGGACGATGCAACTCGAGGGCCGCACCTGGGACCTCATTCACCAGCAGCCGCTCGAGTTCATGGAGATACGCGAGGGCGACGCCATCTACTACATCGCTGAGTTCACTTTCATCAACGAGGAGTGGCGTTTTTTCGAGATGGATTTCCGCCCCGACGGCGCAGACGAGACCTACACCTTCAAGTTCAAGCACCAGATGTATATTCACTGATGAACCCCGCGGACAACACACAGACCGTGGTGCTCGCCAGCGGTAATGCCGGCAAGTTGCGGGAGCTCGGCGCCATTCTCGAGCCGCTGGGTGTAAAGCTGGCGCCGCAGTCCGACTACGGCGTGGCCGATGTCGAGGAAACGGGGCTCACCTTTGTCGAGAACGCCATCCTCAAGGCGCGCGCGGCCAGTGAGCACTGCGCTCTGCCGGCTATCGCCGACGACTCGGGGATAGAGGTTGACTACCTGCGGGGCGCGCCGGGGATCCGCTCCGCGCGTTACTCGGGTAACGGCGACGCGGCGAACAACGACAAGCTGCTGGCGGCCCTGGGCGACCTGCCCGATCCCGAGCGCACCGCGCGCTTCCAGTGCGTACTCGTGTACATGCGCCACGCGCTGGATCCGAGCCCGATCGTCTGCCAGGCCGCCTGGGAAGGCCGCATACTGTTCGCCCCGCGCGGCGACAACGGCTTCGGTTACGACCCACTGTTCTATGTACCGGAGCACGACTGCAGCTCGGCCGAGCTGTCGCCGGCGGTGAAGAATCGCATCAGCCACCGGGCCAAAGCCAGCGCGCTGCTGTTCGAGGCGCTCAAGCGCGCGGGATGACCCTCCCGCCCCTCGCACTGTACATCCACCTGCCCTGGTGCGAGCGCAAGTGCCCCTACTGCGATTTCAATTCCCACGAGTTCGTCGCGCTGCCGGAGGATGCCTACATCGACGCGCTGCTGCGCGACCTGGAGGCCGACCTGCCGCTGGTCGCGGGCCGCACGGTGACGACGCTGTTTATCGGCGGGGGCACGCCGAGCCTGTTTTTCGGCGCGGCCATAAGGCGGCTGCTGGCGGGTGTCGCCGCGCGCATCGAGCTGGCCCCCGATGTGGAGGCCACCATGGAGGCGAACCCCGGCAGCGTCGAGGCAGGCAGGTTCGCGGCCTTTCGCGCGGCGGGCATCAATCGGCTCTCGCTCGGCATACAGAGCTTCAGCGACGCGCACCTCGCCGCGCTCGGCCGCATCCACGATGCCGACCAGGCGCACCGGGCCGTCGAGGTGGCGCGGGCGACAGGCTTCGACAGCATCAACCTGGACCTGATGCACGGGCTGCCGGGACAGGGCGAGGATGACGCGGCGGCGGATCTCGCGGCGGCCATCGCGCACGCGCCGCAACACATCTCCTGGTACCAGCTCACCATCGAGCCCAACACCGCCTTCTTCAAACGACCCCCCGCCCTGCCGGTGGAGGATGCGCTGGCGGGGATACAGGCGCGAGGCGAGCAGCTACTGGCGGACAACGACTACGCACAGTACGAGGTGTCGGCCTATGCGCGAGGCAACGCACAGTGTCGCCACAACCTGAACTACTGGCGGTTCGGCGACTACCTGGGCATCGGCGCCGGCGCGCACGGCAAGCTCACGCTGGGCAGCGGTGAGGTACGCCGTTACCACAAGCGCAGGCAGCCGCCACAGTACCTGGCCGCTGCAGGGAATGAATTCCGGGCGGGCGACCGGCTGCTGGCTCCCGACGACCTGGTCGCCGAGTTCATGCTGAATGCCCTTCGGCTCAACGCGGGGTTTGACACCGCGCTGTTCGCAGCGCGCACAGGCTGTGACTTTGATGATGTGGCACACACCATCGAGAACCTGTGCGCACGCGAGCTGCTGGAGTGGCAGGGCGACAGCGTGCGCACGACGCAGCTCGGGCGGGCGTTTCTCAACGATGTGCTGATGGCGTTTCTTCCGGCGCAGGAGGCGGTCGAATGAATTCGACCCCACATTAGTCGGTGCGCCAGTGATAAAAAGCAGCTATTGATCGTGTGCAATCCGACTTCTGGGTCGAATTCATTCGATCTGTTGTGCCGGAACCACGAAGCCACGCCCCTGTAGGGTCGAATTCATTCGACCTGTTGCACCGGAACCACGAAGCCACGCCCCCGTGGGGTCGAATTCATTCGACCTGTTGCACCGGAACCACGAAGCCACGCCCCTGTAGGGTCGAATTCATTCGACCTGGAACGGCAGTTGATACCACGCGGTGTCCCGCATCGAGAGCCCCGCCCCACGTCGAATAAATTCGACCCTACGGGCGCATGCCACACCTTCCCTGTCGCCTGTGGGGTCGAATTCATTCGACTAAGTAACGCTCTGGCGCAACACGCCAGTACCGCTCTAGCGCCGCACGAACTCCAGGTCCCACACCCCGTGACCCAACCGTTCACCGCGGCGCTCGAACTTGGTCCGGGGCCTGCGCCCGGGCCGCTCCGCGAAGTTCTGCGCACCGTGCATATTCTCGAACTCGGCGCTGGCGCCTAACACTTCCATCATCTGCAGGGCATAGTTCTCCCAGTCCGTCGCGAGGTGTAACAAACCGCCCGCTCGCAGCTTGCTCGCGAGCAGTGCCACGAACACAGGCTGGATCAGGCGCCGCTTGTGGTGCCGCTTCTTGTGCCAGGGGTCGGGAAAGTAAACCTGTACGATGTCGAGCGAGGCATCCGGGATGCAGTCGCGAAGCACCTCCACGGCGTCGTGGCAGTACACGCGAATATTGTCGACACCGTCCCGCGCCATGTTGTGGAACAGGCGCCCCACGCCCGGCCGGTGCACCTCGATACCGATGAAATTGCGCGCGGGTTCGGCCGCCGCCATCGCCAGCAGGGAGTCGCCCATGCCGAAACCGATCTCCAGTACCCGCTCGCCCGGGCGGCCGAATGCGCCGTCGATGTCGAGCGGCCCGGCGGCGTGTTCGAGTCCCCACTGGCCCCGGTAACGGTCGTAGGCGCGCTGTTGGCCGGCGGTCATGCGACCCGTGCGCAACACGAAGCTGCGTATGGCGCGCTCGCGGGGTTGCTCGGCCACGGGTGTTAGACGAGGAGTTTCCAGGACACGGCGGCGAGGCAGCCCCAACCGGCGATAAAGGCGAGACCGCCCAGCGGCGTCACGGCGCCGAGCCATTTCACGCCGGTCATGCTGAGAATGTAGAGGCTCCCGGAGAACACCAGGATGCCGATGAAGAACAGCCAGCCGCTGGATTTCAGCAGCGTGGTCTGCGGTTGCTGCAAGGCGATGACACCGACGGCGAGCAACGCGAGGCTGTGGTAGAAGTGGTACTGCACAGCGGTTTCGAACACGCCGAGGGCATAATCATCCAGTCGGTTCTTCAGCGCGTGCGCGCCGAATGCGCCGAATATCACGGCGGTCATACCGCTGAGCGATGCCAGTGTGAGAAACAGTTTTGCCATGCGGGGAGTGTAACAAAAAGAGGCGGCCACGCCGCCTCTTCGGTATTGCCCGGCAACCGGTCGGTCAGGCCGCCATCGCCGTGCGCAGTTTCTTCATGGCATTCGCCTCGAGCTGCCGGATGCGCTCGGCGGAAACGCCATACTGGTCCGCCAGTTCGTGCAGCGTGGACTTGGTCTCGCCGAGCCAGCGCTGCATGACGATGTCGCGGCTGCGCTCGTCGAGTTCGGACAGGGCGCGGTGCAGGCTCTCCTGCGTGTTTTCCTGCCACTGCGCGGTCGCCACTTCCTCCTCGGGGTTGCCGGAAAGGTCCTCGAGGTAGTGCTGCGGCGCCTGCCAGGCGTCGTCATCGTCGGCGTCCACCGGCTGGTCGTAAGGCAGGTCGCGACTGGTCAGCCGGCCCTCCATGCGCTGCACTTCCTGCACATCCACCCCGAGGTCGTCGGCGACCGCCTGGGCCTCCTCCGCGCTCAGCCAGGCCAGGGCCTTCTTCTTGCTGCGCAGGTTGAAGAACAGCTTGCGCTGGGCTTTGGTGGTGGCGATCTTCACGATGCGCCAGTTGCGCAGGATGAACTCGTGCATCTCGGCCTTGATCCAGTGTACGGCGAAGGACACCAGGCGCACGCCCTTGGTGGGGTCGAAGCGCTTGACCGCCTTCATCAGGCCGACGTTGCCCTCCTGGATGAGGTCGCCCTCGGCGAGGCCGTAGCCGGAATAGCTGCGCGCGATGTGCACGACAAAACGCAGGTGGGACATGACCAGCTCCCGGGCCGCGTCCAGGTTATCGTTGTAGAACAGGTCCTCGGCCAGCTCCCGCTCGCGCTCCACCGAGAGCACCGGGATGGCGCTGACCGCCTGGACATAGGCCGCCAGGTTGGCGCCTGGGGCCATCTGATCGATAGGTTGCAGACTTGTCGTCATGGCACGATTCTCCGTGTTCCTGTGCTGATTTTAGCACTCTTCCTATTAGAGTGCTAATTCTCGAAAAGTTCCATAAACAGCGGCGGAATTCGCGAAATAGTACTAAAAAACAATGGCTTACCAAAAGCCGGATATCAGCGGGGCTCGATGTCTGACAGGTGCCGGGACACCGCCAGCCAGGCCCCCGCCAACCCGAGGGCGCCACCCAGCAAAACGACGTTCAGGGCCCCGATGAACCCGGGGCCGCGCAGGCTGAAACCGGAGCCGTAAAGGCGCGCCAGCTCGTCCACGGGCACGCTGAGGAACCACAGGGCGACGGACACCAGGATCGCCGCCGCCAGCCCGCCGCCCACGCCGTACCACAGTCCGGTATAGAGGAAGGGCCGGCGCACGAAGCCGTTGCTGCCGCCCACGAGCTTCACGATCACGATCTCCTCGCGGCGGCTCTCGATCGCGAGCCGGATGGTATTGCCCAGGATGAGGACTACACCCGCGACCAGCAGCGCGCCCGCGACCAGCACGACCCGCCGCCCCAGCTCCATGAGCTGGGCCAGTCGCGCGACCCACTGCATGTCGAGCACGGCCTCCTCCACCTCTTCCCGCCCGGCGAGGTCAGCGCGCAGCCCGGCGATCGCATCCGCATCGAGCGCTGCGACGGGCGTGACCAGCACGAGGTTGGGCAGCGGGTTTTCCTCCAGGCTCAACACGACATCCGCCAGCCCCGACTGCAGGCTGAACTCGGCCAGCGCCTCCTCCCGCGAGACGAAGCGCACCGTCGCCACGTCGCCGCGGCCGTCAAACTGTTCCGCCAGCGACTGCGCTGACTCCGCGGACACTTCCGGCTTAAGGAATACGGAGATCTGCACCCCGCCGTCCCAGCGCGCGCTGAGCGCCTGCGCACTCTGCAGCGTGGCGCTGAGGCCAACGGGCAGCGCCAGGGCAATGCCGATGACCAGCCAGGTCAGCAGGCTGGAGAAGGGCCGTTCGAGTATGCGGTTCAGGCTGTCGGCCGCGGACAGGCGATGGTGATGCACCCAGGCGCGGTAGCGGTCACCGAGCTGCGTGCGACTGTGGCTGGCGCCGCGCCCCGACCTGCTCACGCGCCCGCGCCGACAATGCGGCCCTCGCGCAGGGTGATGATGCGGTGGTGCAGGCGCGAGATGAGCGCCAGGTCGTGGCTGGCAATGAGCACGGTAACGCCCACGCTGTTGAACTCCTCGAACAACTGCATGATCTCGGCGGAGAGCGCGGGGTCGAGGTTACCGGTCGGCTCATCCGCGAGCAGGATGCGCGGCCGTCCCACCACCGCGCGGGCAATGCCGACGCGTTGCTGCTCCCCCCCTGACAGCACCTCGGGCATGGCGCGCTCGCGATCCAACAGGCCCACCTTGTCGAGGGCTGCGCGCACGCGCCGCCCGACCTCGCGGTGGTCGTATCCCGATATCGTCAGGGGCAGCGCGACATTGTCGAACACCGTCCGGTCCAGCAGCAGGCGATGATTCTGGAATACCACCCCGATGTCGCGGCGATGCCTCGGGATACCGCGACGGCGGACCTTCTGCAGGTTGCGCCCGTCGACAATCACCTGCCCCCGCGTGGGCCGCTCCATGAGCATGATGAGGCGCAGCAGCGTGCTCTTGCCCGCGCCGGAATGCCCGGTCAGGAACACCAGGTCGTCCGGGTCGATCGTCACGCTGACGTCGCGCAGGGCGTCATGGCCCTCGTCGTAACGCATGCTGACCCGGTCAAAGGTGATCATTAAGCGGTGTTGTCCCCCGCAAACAGCGCGTCGATAAACTGCGCGGCCTCGAAGGGGCGCAGGTCGTCCACGGCTTCACCGACACCGATGAAGCGGATGGGCAGGCCGAGCTTCTTCGCGATGGCGAAAATCACACCGCCCTTCGCCGTGCCGTCGAGCTTGGTCAGGCTGATGCCGCTCACGCCCACCCACTCCTGAAAGTGCTGCGCCTGAGCGAGCGCGTTCTGCCCCGTGCCCGCGTCCAACACCAGCATCACCTCGTGGGGCGCACTCTCGTCGAGCTTGCCCATCACGCGCACAACCTTCTTGAGTTCTTCCATCAGGTTGTCCTTGTTGTGCAGGCGCCCCGCCGTGTCGGCAATCAGAATATCGACACCCCGCGCCCTGGCGGCCTGCAGGGCGTCGAAGATAACCGACGCGCTGTCGGCACCGGTGTGCTGCGCGATGACCGGTACGTCGTTGCGCTCACCCCAGACCTGCAGCTGTTCCACCGCCGCCGCGCGGAACGTATCGCCCGCCGCGAGCATGACGCTCCTGCCCTGCGCCATGTAAAACCGCGCGAGCTTGCCGATCGTGGTGGTCTTGCCCACCCCGTTGACGCCGACCATGAGGATGACGAAGGGCTGTTTGCCGGAGACATCCAGCGCCGCCTCGCAGGGGGTCAGCAGATCCTGGAGCTCTTCTTTCAGCGCCGCCTGCAACGCCGCGGGGTCCGCCAGTTCCTTGCGGGCGACACGCTGCGTGAGGCGCCCGATTATCTCCACCGTCGCTTCGACCCCGACGTCGGCGAGCAGTAGCTGCGACTCCAGCTCCTCCATCAGGTCGGCGTCTATTTCCTTGCGCCCGAGGAACAGGTTGCCCACGCCCTGCACCAGGTTGTCGCTGGTGCGGCTGAGACCCTGCCGCAGGCGGGCGAAGAAGCCCGCCTTGGGTGGTGGGTTTGCGGGTGGTGGGTTTGCGGGTGGTGGGTCCGCGGATACCGGGCCGGGTTCGCCCGGCACCTCACCTGCCGGACCGGGCGAACTCGCCGGCTCCCGCACCTGCGATTCGGGTGCGGGCGGAATGGCTTCCTCGGGGGATGGTGCCGGTTCGGCCGACGCGGCCAAAGTTTCCTCGGCGGGCGGGGACTCGGTGGCAACCGCCTGCTTGTTGCGTTTGAAAAATTTCATACGTGCCGTGCTAGAGTAGCCGCAAACGAACGTCTGCAAAGACAGCTATCGTATCACTCTTGAGTAAGCCTAAGAAATCAGGGGCCGTCGCCGCGAAGGACGGAGAACTGCGCATCATCGGCGGCAACTGGCGCGGGCGCAGGCTCTCGTTTCCCGTGCTGGACGGACTGCGCCCGACCGGCGACCGCATCCGCGAGACGCTGTTCAACTGGCTCGCGCCTCACCTTACCGGCGCGCGTTGTCTCGACCTCTTCGCAGGCAGCGGAGCCCTGGGACTGGAGGCCCTGTCCCGCGGCGCCGCGAGCTGCGATTTCCTCGACACCTCCGCGCTCGCCGCGAACCGCCTGCGGGAACACCTCGACGCACTGGGGGCCGCCGATCGCGGTCACTGCCAGGCGCTGAGCGCGGCAACATTCCTGGACCGGGCGAGCGGCAGCTACGACATCGTGTTCATTGACCCGCCCTTCGGGCACGGCCTCGTCGCACCCACCTGCGCGAGCCTGGACGCACAGGGGCTGGTTGGCGCCGGTGCGCTGGTCTACGTCGAGACAGCGCGGGATGAGCCCGCCCCTTGCGTGCCCGGGCGCTGGTCGCTGCACCGCGACAAGACCGCCGGCGACGTCGCCTACCGCCTCTACCTGGTCACATGAGGCGCGGCGGCGACAGCACTGCCGCGCGTTGTCGCCCCAGCGCAAATTGTTTAGCATCGACAGTTCCCGCTGCCGCAAGAACACCGCCATGCCGACCAACACCGTGATCTACCCGGGTACTTTCGACCCGATCACCAATGGCCACGTGAATCTCACAGAGCGCGCCGCGCGGCTGTTCGACAAGGTGGTGGTGGCCATCGCCTACAGTGAGAAGAAAACGCCGCTCTTTGCGCTCGAGGAGCGCGTCGCGTTGTGCGAGGCCGCGCTGAGCCATGTCGGCAACGTGGAGGTGACAGGCTTCAGCAACCTGTTGATCGATTTCGCGCGCAGCAAGGGTTCGCACTGCGTGCTGCGCGGCCTGCGCGCGGTGGCGGACTACGAATATGAACTGCAGCTCGCGAACATGAACCGGGCGATGTACCCGGAGTTCGAGAGCGTCTTCCTGACGCCCTCGGAGCACCTGTCGTTTATCTCATCGAGCCTGGTGCGTGAGATCGCCGCACTCAACGGCGACATCACGCCCTTTGTGCCGACCCCGGTAGCCGAGGCCCTGCAGGCGAAGTTTTCCTGAGCGCCGCGGCTCCCGGCTAGGAGTCGTCTGCCTCGGCCTTGAGCTCCTTGTTGCGCTGGATGTCCTTGCCCGTGTAGCCGGGATTGCGACACCCCAGGCAACGCATGAAGGTCGCCTCGGCCGGGCCGAGGATCAGCGTGCCCGCCGCCTCGCCGGCGTGACCCGCCAGCAGCGTGAACGGCAGGCTGACCAACCACACGGCGGCGCCCGCCACGGTCATGACCGCGCCGATCGGCCGGGCCACGAGCAGGTCCCCTACCATCGCGAATTCATTGGGAGATTCATCGATTGCCTCCTGGGCCACGAGGGCCTGGGGCAGTAACAGGCAGCCGATCAACAGGACTGCCAGGGCGCGTCGCGCCCTTGCTCTAATGGTCATTGCGTCCCCTCCGGGGTGTCCCCTTTTTTGCCCTAGTGTAGCCGGTTCACCGTTGGCAAACTACGCAATAAACACTACTTCGCTGGCCCAGGCGCAGCTCCCGCAGGGGGGTCCTGCAGACCCTGCAGGGCTGTCCGGTACGGCCGTAAACACGCAGTTGCTGGGCGAAATATCCCGGCTTGCCATCACCCCCGACAAAGTCGCGAAGCGTAGTGCCTCCTTGCTTTATAGCGGAAGTAAGCACTAACTTCACATTGTCCGCCAGGGCCTCGTAGCGGGCCTCGCCGACCCTTCCAGCGGCGCGGTCGGGGCGTATGCCGGAGAGGAACAGCGCCTCGTTGGCGTAAATATTACCAACACCCACGACGACCTTGCCGTCCATCAGGAAGTTCTTCACGGGCCCCTTGCGCCCGCGGGAGCGGCGGTAGAGGTACGCGCCGCTGAACGTGTCGTCCAGGGGCTCGGGACCCAGGTGGTCGAGGAGGGGGTGGCCCGGTTCATCTCCCAGCCAGTGAAAGCTGCCGAAGCGGCGCGGGTCGTTGTAGCGCAGGCACACGCCGCCGCGCAATACGAGATCGATGTGGTCGTGGAAGGCGGCGGGTTCGTCCGGCTTGACGACCCGCAGCGAGCCGGACATGCCCAGGTGCACCATCAACGTGCCGGCGCCCGTTCGGAACAGCAGGTATTTGGCGCGGCGCTCCACGCCGCGAACCGTCTGCCCCGCCAGCAGCGCGGGAAGGTCGGCGGGCACGGGCCAGCGCAGGCGCGGCTCGCGCACAATGACGGCCTCCACGACACGCCCGCGGCAGTGGGGCTCCACACCGCGACGGGTCGTTTCGACTTCAGGCAACTCAGGCATCAGGGCATCGGCAGGGGAGGGGGCCGGGCACAAAAAACCCCGGTCGGGCCGGGGTTTCGGGCGCTGCGTAAGGTGACACCTTACTTGATTTTGCCTTCCTTGTAGATCACGTGCTTGCGGACGACGGGATCGTACTTCTTGATTTCCATCTTGTCGGGCATGGTGCGCTTGTTCTTGTCGGTCGTGTAGAAATGGCCGGTGCCCGCTGAGGAGTTCAGTCTGATTTTCTCGCGCATCGTAAGCTCCTTATACCTTCTCGCCGCGGGCGCGGATATCGGCCAGCACCGCATCGATGCCCTTCTTGTCGATAATCCGCATGCCCTTGCTGGACACACGCAGGGTGACAAAACGCTTCTCGGACTCCAGCCAGAACCGGTGCTGGTGCAGGTTCGGCAAAAAGCGGCGCTTGGTCCGGTTCTTCGCGTGTGAAACGTTGTTTCCTGTTACCGGGCGCTTGCCGGTAACCTGACATACTCTCGCCATGGTCTTGTACTCTCCCCGATGGGGAAACTCAGTCGTTTTGTTCGGGGCGCGGGCCTGTGTCCGGGCCCGTTTCAGGACCCCTGCCGCGCGGAGCGCGACTTTATACCAGAAGCCCCCTGCCTAAGCAAGGCAGCGCCCGGGCGCCGCGGCCTTCACAGCAACCCCGATTCCGCGAAGGAATAGCTCTGCCCCCGCCCGATGATGATGTGGTCCAGGACCCGGATATCGAGCAGGGCGAGCGCCGCGCACAGGCGCTCGGTGATGCGCCGGTCCGCCGCGCTGGGGTCGGCCACGCCGGACGGGTGGTTGTGGGCGAAGATCACCGCCGCGGCACCGTGCTGCAGCGCCCGCACGGCCACCTCCCGCGGGTAGACCGCGGCGCCGTCCAGGGTGCCGAAAAACAGGTCGTCGCAGCTGAGCACCCGGTGCTGGCTGTCGAGGAACAGGCAGCAGAACACCTCCCGGCGCCGGTTGCCCAGGTGGTGGTGCAGGAAACGGCGCGTGGCCTGGGGGCTGTTCATGACGTCGCCCTCCGCCACCGCGCTAAGCGCCTGGCGGCGCGCGAGTTCCGTGGCGGCGCGCAGGCGCGCGTACTTGGCGGGACCGACGCCGGGGCAGGCGAGGAGGGCGCCGCGGTCCGCGCACATCAGGCCCGCGATGCCGCCGAACTGGCCGAGCAGTTCGCGCGCCATGTCCAGCGCGTTGCAGTCGCGGTACCCCGTGTCGAGCAGGACCGCGAGCAGCTCGGCGTCGGACAGGGCAGCAGGCCCTCGCTCCGCGAGCTTCTCCCGCGGACCCTCCCCGGCTGCCCACTGCGTCATACGCACTGCACGCCCGCCGTGCGACCCTCGGCCATCCTGCTCCTCCCTGAGCGTTCGGTGTGCATCGCCCGATGTCGGTGGTATCGTTCCCCCTCGGTGATTTTCATGCTTCAGGGCCTGCAATGGCACATCTTTTCAATCGCAATGTGCTGCTCGGCGTCTCCGGCGGCATAGCCGCCTACAAGTCCGCGGAACTCGTGCGCCAGTTGCAGGAGCGCGGCGCCCGGGTGCGCGTGGTGATGACGCGCGGCGCGCAGGAGTTCATCACACCGCTGACGCTGCAGGCCCTCTCCGGCCAGCCCGTGCACACGGAACTGCTCGACGCGGAAGCCGAGATGGGCATGGGGCATATCGAGCTGGCCCGCTGGGCCGACCTGTTGCTGCTGGCACCGGCCACCGCGGACCTGCTCGCCCGCCTCGTGGTCGGCCGCGCGGACGACCTGCTGACCACCGTCGCCCTGGCGACCCCCGCGCCGGTACTCATCGCTCCCGCCATGAACCAGCAGATGTGGCAGGACCCGGCCACCACCGCCAACGTGCAGACCCTGGTGGAACGCGGCTATCACATGGTCGGCCCCGCGGCGGGCGAACAGGCCTGCGGCGATGTGGGGCCGGGGCGCATGGAGGAGCCCGCCGTGATCGCCGCGGCGGCCGGGGCGCTGTTCGAGTCAGGGCTGCTGGCGGGCAAACGCGTGGTGATCACCGCGGGTCCGACGCGCGAGGCGCTGGACCCCGTGCGCTACCTGTCCAACAACAGCTCGGGCAAGATGGGCTATGCCCTGGCCCGCGCGGCGGCGGAGGCGGGGGCGGTGACAACGCTCGTCAGCGGGCCGGTCGACCTCGAGCACCCCGCGCACGTGACGGTGGTGGACGTCGAGAGCGCGCAGGACATGCTCGATGCCTGCCTCGCGCACACGGCCGGGTGCGACATCTTCATCGCCTGCGCAGCGGTCGCGGATTACCGCCCGAAAGCCATGGCGGACGACAAGATCAAGAAGGACGCGGACACGCTGTCCATCGAACTGGTGAAAAACCCCGACATCCTGGCCACCGTGGCGGCCGCGGACAACCCGCCTTTCACCGTGGGCTTCGCGGCGGAAACCAGCAACGTGCTCGACTACGCCCGCGGCAAGCTCGAGCGCAAGGGCCTCGACATGATCATCGCCAACGATGTATCCAATCGCGACATCGGGTTCAACAGCGACCAGAATGCGGTGACCATTCTCACACCGCGCGGTGAACTGCCCCTGGCACAGGCCGGCAAGGACACTATTGCTCGCCAGATCATCGAGCACATCGCCGCGGCGCTGGAGAGCACCGCCTGAGGCGCGAGCTCCCGGCAAACGACACCTTGCCAAGCGCAACTAATTACACAAGCGCCGCACTGCGCGGATGTAATATCATTGCCCGACGGACGTGTAACTGGCCCGGCAGATGCTGAAGCTGAAGAAAAAAAGGGACGAAGAAGCCCCGCCCGCCCCCGCGGAGGCGGAGCCCAGCCCCCAGGGAATCACGGCCCAGGGGAATGCGCTGCGCAGGG
>JAUIEP010000284.1 GCA_030428835.1 Gammaproteobacteria bacterium
GACCGGGCTTGTACACCGCGAACACGAAGTACGGGGTGTGACCGTTCTGGTAAATCTCCTTGCCGCTGCGCAGTACCCGCTCGAGTAACACGTTGGAGACGAACACCTGGTCGGACTCGTCGATGATGCGCTGCAGCTTCGGCCAGTTCTGTTCGTGCTTCACCGAGAAGTCGTGGGCCTGCATGGCGTAGGCGTGATACATGGCCGGCAACAGCAGCAACTGGCAAAGCACGGCAAGCCTGCCCATGCGCGGAATAGCGCAGATCACCACGATCACCAGGAACGGCGACACGAGCTGGAACAGGTACGACAGGTGATTGCCGGGGTTCGTGCCCAGCACAAACACGAAAATCACCGCGGAGCAGGCCAGGCAAAGTGCGTAATAGTCCACGCCTCGCGGGAGCAGGGGTGCGTCGAGGTCGGTAAGGTTGAACCGGGCGGCGCCCGCCCGCTGTTCGCCGGTCGTTCCCGGCAGGAACAGGCGCGCGATGTAGAGCAGCAGGATCACGTAGAACGGGTACACCAGAGCGCTGTACTCGCGGACCTGCCTGAGCATGACATCCATCGAGCCGATGCTCGCCGCGGACGAAAAAAGCGGAAAGAAAGTACTGTCAAAGTAGTACGGCGTGAGCAGCATGACGAGCGGCACACTCGCCAGCAGAGCGCCCGTGAACGCCAGGCCGAACAACACACCCGCGCGCTTCGAGTGCGCCAGGAACAGGTAGAGCGCAATGTACCCCAGCCCCGCCATGAAATACTGCTTGGTGTAAAACGCCAGCACGCCCAACACGATCGCAAACGCCAGGCCCCTGCGCGAAAATCCCATGAACCAGGGCACGGTCACGCTGGCCAGGAAGAGCAACAGCGACAGGCCGTTGGGCCCGGAAATCACGGTGGAGTAGTAGATGAAACCCGCATAGGCGAGAACGCCGCCCACGAAACTCGCGCCGGGCGAGCGCGTGCGCCGGTGGAGCACCGCCGCCACCAGCAGGCAGCTCGCCGCGATGCACAGCAGCGAGAGCACCCGATGCAGGAAGATGCTGTTGCCGAACAATAACGTCAGTGGCGCCGCCACCACGTTGATCATGATCGGGTAAACACTGGTCCGGGCGGGCTGGTTCTCGAGCGAGTACGGGTTGCCGCCCGCCGCCAGGGTCGCGGTCACCGTGGGCACGGCCGCCTCGTTGTAGTCCAGCGGATAAGGGTAGTTGAGCGTCTGGTAGTGGTTGTAGACGAGGCCCGTCAGCAGGACGCCCGCCGCGGCGAGGCAGATGACGGCGACGATTCGATCCAGCGTGCCGGCTGGCTGGCCGCCCCCCTCGTGTACCGCGGAATTAACTGACACGCGTGCTCCGGCCAAATTGGCAGTGTATACCGCGCCTCAGCGCAGCGATACGGTCAGCGGCAGCCCGTTGGTCGGGAACGTGAGCGGGATGTTGTTGTACTTGAAGGTCTGGCCCGGGTCCTTGCTCACCCGGTACTTCTTGAAAAAGTGGTGCAGGAAGACCTTCCCCTGCACCTGCGCGAAGTGCAGGCCCAGGCACTTGTGGGCGCCGCCGCCGAAGGGGATGTACTGGAAGAAGTGCTGCTTGTCCTCGGCGCGCCCGGGCGAAAACCGCTCCGGGTCGAACGTGCGCGGGTTGCTCCAGTACTCCTCCATGTAGTGCGTGAACAGCGCGGACACCACGCAGGCCGAGTTCGCGGGGATCGTGTGGCCCTTGTAGTGGAACTCCTTGAGCGTGTAGCGCGGCATCATCGTGAGCGGCGGGTACATACGCAGCGCCTCCTGTATGACCAGGGCGGTGTCGTGCATCGCATCGAGGTGATCGTGCGTGAGGCGCTCGGTGTCCAGCGAATCCACCTCGGCGATGAGCCGGTCCTGCCACCCGGGGTTGTCGGCCATGGCAAACAGCACGGAGCACAGGGCGCTGGTGGACGTGTCGTGGGCGGCGAACAGCAGGAAGGTGATGTGATCGGAAATCTCCTGGTCGCTGAAGGTGGAGCCGTCGTCCTCGTCCGTCAGGTGGCAGAGCTCGGTGAACAGGTCGCGCCCGTCGGACGCGCGCTTGCGCTCGATGTTGCCGAACACGTAGTCCTCCAGCACCTTGCGGCCCCGCATGCCGCGCACGTAGGGGGAGAATGGCACCCTGCGCTTGAACGGGTCCGCCGTGGCCGCGACCATGTCGACAAAGGCCTTGTTCAGCTTGTCGGCCTCGGCCTCCACGTTCTCGCCCAGGAAAACCTGCGCGTTCACGTCCAGCAGCAGGCGCTTGATGAAGGGCAACATCTTGTTCTTCCTGCCCGCGCTGAGCTTGCCCATGCCCGCGGCGATGCCCGGGTCCATGATCTCGATGTGGCCCTCGATCGAGGGGCGGCGGAAGGCGGACTGCAGGATCTTGCGGTGGCGCTTGTGACCCGAGAAGTCGCGCTCCAGCACGTTGTTGTCGAAGATGTTGGCGAAGGTCAGGTCCCAGGCGAGGAAGTTGGAAAAGAACTTGCCCTCGTTCTTGAACAGCAATTCGTTGGCATCCGGACCCAGCAGGAAGATGCCGTCAGCGCGGGGAGCGTGGAACTGGAACACCTCGCCGTAGCGGGCGTACTGCCGATCCATGAATGCGTGCACGTTGCGCAGCGCGGCGATGGAATGGCCCATGAGGGGCAGGCCGCGGTCGCCGGGGATGGCGGTGAGGTCCGGCCGGCCGTGTGCGCGGAAGTACCGGCGCGCCGTCCTGACATCGTGATTGGATAGGGCTTCGGCGATTTCCATGGCGTTGGGTCCTCTACGGCCCGCTGATTGTACGTCAGATCAGCCGGGAACGGGTTGTGCGCGAGAAGGCCCCGCAGCGTCGGCGGCGTGACACCCCTAAAATTGCATCCGGGCGCCCTGGGCGGGCCCGCCACACCGCCCGGAGCGCGCGGGGCGGGTCCGCCACCGCACCTTCCCGGGTCGAGCCGCATGGCCATATCTCTTTGTTTTATAAACAGATATTCCATCACGGCATCACTCGACCACATACCGGTACTTTGTCACAGCCAGGCTGACAACACCGCCGTCCTGGTCCACCATAAGATATACATATTATTTATGGAGTTGCCGTAATGTTATTTCTTTTTAGAAAATTACGCTACGCCACACTGGTGGGCGCGCTGGTCTTCCTGGCTTCCTGTGGGGGCGGCGGCGGGGGCGGTGGCAGCACGGG
>JAUIEP010000083.1 GCA_030428835.1 Gammaproteobacteria bacterium
GCCGCCACGGCGGGCATCTTCAGCACCACCAGCGACGACTACTGGGCTGACTGGGACGATGGCGAGCTGTACTACCTGCGCCTCGGCTACAGCCTGGACGCGGGACCTCTCGACAGCGATATGAACCTGCTGTGGACCGCTTTCTACCAGGACGTCGACCGCGGGGAACAGGCGCTCGGCGGCGGCCTGGACTGGGCCACCTCGGTTTCGGCGAGGTTTACGCGCGGCGACTGGAGCGTGGATATCGAGGCGATTCTCGGTGACAACGGCGACAGCGATGGCGCCGGCGCGGTCCTCCCTGAGGACAGGCGGGACCTGTTTGGCGGCATGGTCCTCCTGCCGCGGGTTTGGCTCTACGAAAAAACACTCGAAGGCGTGCTTCGCTACCAGTACCAGGCCTCGGAGTCGCCCGAGGGCATACGCCTGAACAGCCGCTACGTGCGCCGCTCGGAGACGGCGGAGCAGGATACCGTGATTCCGCTGGGCGGGCGCGGCGACGAGCACCACAGCCTGTACCTGGGCGTGAACTACCTCGTGTGGGGAGACAACCTCAAGTTCATGCTGGGCGTGGAGTACGATGACATCGTCTCGGGTAGCGAGGACGTGTACTCGGGCTGGACCGGATTTGCCGCGGCGCGCACCTTTTTCTGACCGAGTCCCGCGGTAAGCACCGGCGATCGCACCCTCCTCCTGCGCGAGCGCAAACCTACCAAATTCAGGGTAGGACAGCCGCTTGCGCCCTCCCTATGCTCAGGGTTGGCAGGAGCCGGCGAGCGACAAAGAGGTAGCGATAATGCGTATGGTCACCTGGAATATCATGGCGCGCCGCAGGCGAGTGTTCCGCGCCCCACAGCCGCTCCATCGTGCCCTTCTCCTCGCAATGGTCACAATCCTCGCGGGCTGCGACGCCTATTCATGGGGCGACGGCTCCCTGGGGAGACTGGGTTACGCCCTCCCCGCCGGCACTGCGCAACTGGCGCCGGCCGCCATGGCGGGCAACGCCAACGTGATTGCGCTGCGCGCAGGCGGCCACCATTCCTGCGGCATCCTGAAAAACGGCAGCCTGTGGTGCTGGGGGCAGGCCAACAGCGGCCAGCTCGGCGTCGGCGGTCCGCCCGTGTCGTTCCTCGACACACCGACGCAGGTCGGCTCGGCGACGGACTGGCAGGTTATCGCGCCCGGCGTGTTCCATACCTGCGGCATCCGCGGCGGGCAGATGTGGTGCTGGGGTTCAAACCAGTACGGTGAACTCGGGCTCGGTTACACGTCCTCCGGAGAAGATACACCCGCGCGCGTGGGGGCCGACAGCGACTGGGTGAACGTGGCGGCGGGCGGCTACTTCACCTGCGGTATCCGCCAGGGTGGCTTCCTGTACTGCTGGGGCCTGAACGACGAGGGCCAACTGGGGCTCGGCGACTACAGCAACCGCATGACGCCCGCCTTCGTGCAGGGCGGGACCTGGGAAAAGCCCGACGCCGGCAGCTCACACGCCTGCGCCATCGCGAGTACCACCGGCATCGCGCACTGTTGGGGCAGCAATCTCGAGGGACAGATCGAAAGCAGCGTCAAGCTGGCTTACCCGAGTCCCACCGCACTGACCCTGGCGCGGCAGGTGGTCGCCGGCGACAGGGCGACCTGCCTGCGCAGCAAGGACGCGGCGGGCTCCGGCGACAACAACCGCGTCTTCTGTTTCGGCGACGGCGGTGCGCTGAGTGGGAACCTGTACGGCGGCTCACTGCCGGTCGGTTGCCGGCGAACCGCGCCCGGCAGCGGGTGCGACCTCCGGGGCGGTTTCCGGTTCCAGGAGGTGGACCTGCGCTTCGAACACGCCTGCGGCGTTGAAGTCGGCACGCGCACGCTGTGGTGCTGGGGCGAGGGCGATGACGGCCAACTCGGGGACGGCGCCGGCACCGACGCGGTAGAACCCGTGGCCGTTGCCGTGACAAGGCCGTGGACCGACGTCTCTACTGGCGTGCGGCACACCCTGGCGCTGGCCGTGTCCCAGCCGCCGTAGATGCGCCGGGCAACCGCTGCGGCGAGCGCCCCGGTCACAGCCCCAGCACGAACTCCCTCACCCGCTGCACGCCTTCATCCGACTGCGACAGGTCCGCGTGGTCGATGCCGCTGATCTCGAGGAACTCGGCATTCGGCAGTCCCCCCGCGAGCGCCCTGCCCATGCGCACGGGGACGGAGAGATCGCCGCCGAAGTGCACGATCAAGGCCGGGCACCGGACACCCGGCAGGAGGGGCCGGACATCGGTCTTCTTCATGTACTCGACCAACTGGCGGATGGAGTCGCGGTTCGCGATCAGCCTCTCGAAGCCGCGATAGGTGTCGTCATCCATCACGTCCCGCCGGATGCTCGGGAAAAACACGTCGCGCAGCGAACCGGAACCCCACGCTGTCACCATGCCGTCGAGCGCCTTCTCGGGCAGGCCGATGGGGAAGTCCTCGCGCTGCAGCCAGGACGCCGTGGAACCCAGCAGCACGAGCCCTTTCACTCTCTCCGGGTGATCGTGCGCGAACTTGATGCACATCGCACCGCCCTCCGAGATACCGTAGAGAACGGCGCTTTCGAGCCCGGCGGCATTCATGACCGCCTCGATATCATGCACGCGCTGTTCCAGGGTGGGTACCGACAGGCAGGGGTCCGACAGGCCCTGCCCGCGCTTGTCGAAGCTGACGACGCGGGCGAAATCGCTTATCGCCCTGCCGGCGTCGCGCATCGCGGGAAAATGCGAGCTGATATTGAGATTGCTGATGATCCCCGGCGCCATCACCACGTCCGGCGGTCCGTCGCCCTGCACATTGAAGGCGATCTTCAGGCCGTCGCTTTCGGCGAACTGCACGGGAAAAGGCGAGGGCGCGCTGAGCTGCCTGAGCGTGATGCGCTCGCTCTCCCGTGGCTCCGGTTGCGGCTCCTGCCGCACCTCAGGCTGTGCCTTCTTCTCACTCCCGGTCGCGTTCCGCCGCAGCCTGCGCACCAGGAGGCCGATCCCGGAAACCACCACGCTGAGCAGCACGATGATCGCGGCGCCGCCACTCAACAGCGACTCGCTGTCGGATATCCAGCGGGCGATTGAAGACAGGAAGTCCATGCTGCGTCGCACCCTTTTATGTCGGCACCGGGCAAGAGTCTAGCAGCGATGCGTTTCCCGTGACTAATTTGCCGCGAAACCCGCCCGGCAACCCACCCCGGCGGCACGGTCGAGTCCCGGCTGGCAGCAAAAACCCCTTGCCTTTCTTGGACTTGCCGCTAACATGCGCCCCTGTCCCACTCCCCCAATACCGCAGGCCCGCACGCGCATGCCTGCCGCCGAACAAAAGGAACCGAGTCGTACCCTATGCTGACCGTCAATAAACTCGAAAAAATCATCGAACTGGAAGACCAACTGCGCGACGAATACCAGGACAAGCTGGACGCCGCATTAGCCGCTGCCGAGCGCAGCAAACAGGAACTCGTCGAGCAACGCGAGCAGATGCAGGCGACGATCGACCAGCAGATGGCGACGATCAAGGACCTCTCGGCGAAAAGCACCGCCAATGACCAGTACGAGCAACGCAACCGCGAACTCACCAACCGCAGCGAGAAGCTGCAGGCGGAAGTGACCACGCTGAAACAACGCGTGAAGGCGCTGCAAAAAGACCTGGCGAAGGAACGTGACCAGGTCAAGGAACTGTCCCAGTTCGACCCCGCGCGGATGAAGAAGAACCTGGATGCCAGCAAGAAGAAGCTGGCGGAGAAGACGAAGGCCGGCGACCAGCTGCAGAAGTCGCTGAACGAAGCCAAGGCGGACAAAGCCGACCTGCAGCGCAAGCTGGAAGGCGTGGAAGAGGAGCTCGCCTCGCTGCGCGCGGAACTGGATGCGGGGGAGGAGGCGGCCTAGGCGGCAGCCCCATCACTGCCCGCGACAGTCAGCGGGCAGGTACCCGATCTTTATGGCGTTCTGGCCGTAGGTGTCGCCCGGCAGGCACACCCATGACATGCTGCCGTCACTGTTTATGCTGCCCGCGAGATGGAAGGACTTGACGTTCAGTTCGCTGCACGGCTCCCCTTCCCAGATGCAGCTCATCACATTCGCCACGACTTTCACGGTGCCGTCGGTCACGTCGTCTATGGTCACGCTGGCGATGATATCGCTATCCGGGCGCGCTCCAAGGCCGATGTTCAGCTCACCGAAATCAGCCGGGTAGCGGCCGTGCTCCGCTACGTACGACGTAATTCCCGCCTTTGCCAGGGCCACCGCCTCCAGCGCTTCCGATAACTTCGAACGCACGCTGTACGCCTGGTACACCGGTACGACGACAGCGGCGAGCACCACGATGAGCAGCAGCGGCAGAACGACGCGCAACAGGATGCGCCCAATGTTATTGGTGCCGCCCTGCCGCGCAAGCCACTGCAGCCTGGTCTGCTCATCGCCCGGTATGGCCTTCACTTCCAGGATCTGCTTCTTTATGCGCTGGTGGTACAGGGCATTCGCGTACATCGGCAACCCGAAAACGGCGGCCAGCAGGCAGAGGATCGAGATCGGTCCGGCGGCCACTTTGGCGCTGCCGGAAACAACGGTGTTAAACAGCAGTATCGTGAGGGGAAGCAGGCAGTACGCTATCGCCCAGCACCACATCTTCCTGTACAGGAGCCATGGAAAAGCGAGGAAGAAAGCTGACCAGTTCCAGGTCGCGGCGCGTTCGTTGTTGTCAAAGCGCTGGAAATGAGACAGGTAGTAGTCCGTGTTCTTCGGCCCAATGGCGGCCTTGTAGCGCTCCTGGATGACGGCTTTTGCCGTATTGGCCGCGCTCGCACTGTCTTTCGAGGCGGCTCCGAGCGCCTTGCCACAGTTATGGCAAAAGTTCGCGCCCTCCACGCCCTCGGTGCCACACCTGCTACAGTACATCATCCCGTCCCGTGTTATCCGCCTGCTCAACTTTGTCTCGAAGAGTCTCTACACCGCGAGGTCGGAGCCCCATGCTCAATACAGAAGGTCCCTCCGGCGCGCTGTTGGCCGGGTAGTGTAAACCAAATTCAATCCGGAATGGCCTCATCAGGCGACTGCCCTCCCCGCCACGAAGCCGATACGTCGTCCCGGACTTAGACGGCAGGTTGTTGCCGGCGGGGCCGGATTGCGTGCGCTACCGGCTGTCCCCCGCACGAGCGGGACACTGGCGGATATGCACTATACTCACGGGCATGCTAGGAAAACTGCTGGCGGGCCGCTACGGGCTCGCGCGAACGTTCTGGTTGTTCGGTGTGCTCGGCGGCGCGCTGTTCGGGCTGCCGATCGACCTCCTGGCGGCGGCGGGACGCGAGCACCTGGCGGTGGTCGCCATTCTGCTCGCGATCACCTGGGCCGTGGTCGTGCTCATCGCGGTATGGCGGGCTTCCCGCCTCTATCGGGGTCCGGTCATCTGGGGCCTGTTGGCGCGATGCGTATTCGTGCTCGGCACGCTGTGGCTGGTCCGCGACCTGGTTGTCGCCATCGCGTAGTCCATTTTCCCGCGCCTCGCGTAACTTCTACCGATGCCTGCGTCGACGGAGTGAAAATCGTGCAACGAATACTGTTCCTCGCGGCCGCGCTCGCGATGGGCTGGGCAAGCCCGTCATTCGCGGATTCCACCCCGGCCGCCTGCGCGATCTATCCTGCCGGAGAGGACCACAGCGACATCCTGATCCCCTGCCGTTTCAGCCAGAGGCAGGGCTCGATTACGCTCACCCGGGCCGACGGCACGACCCATGAGCTGTCCCCCACCGGCGATGCCCCGGGTAATTTCCTGGACCAGGAGGGCCGCGGCGTCTATCGCCAGAGCGGGCTGGGGGACCAGGGGCTGATCTTCCGTTTCCCGGATGAGAGCGTCTACGTGTACTGGAATACAGACATGCTGCGTCCCGCGGACGACGGCAACCCCACCGCGCCGTTTTCAACCGGGGAGTACGACGCGACCGCCCTGTTCCGCTGCAAGGCGGCGGGCGAAACCGACTTCGGCCGGTGCCCCGGCGGCATATTGCGCATGGAGCAACAGCAGGCCTCCGTCGTGGTACAGGGCCCCTCCGGCGACCAGTTCACGATAAATTTCATGACCGACTACGTGAACGCGACGAATCGCACTGTCGATGCCCGGTTGGACGGCGACACCTGGACGCTGGACTTTGGCAATGGCGAGGTCTGGGAGATTCCGCTGGCAGCGATAGAGGGAGGATGAACCATGAGGCGGTACTGCATCATTGCACTTTCGATCCTGTTGCCCGGCTGCGCGGCGCTGGACCCTGCCCCACCTGCCGGCCTGGAGGGCACGGCCTGGCGCCTGCTGAATATCCAGTCGATGGACGATTCGGTGTATACGCCGCAGGAGCCGGGCAGCTACACGGTCGAATTCGGTCCCGGCGGCCGCGCCGCCGTACGCGCCGACTGCAACCGGGGCACGGGCACCTGGCATTCGACATCCGCGGGCCAGCTCGAATTCGGCCCGATCGCGGCCACGCGCGCCATGTGCCCGCCCGGCTCCCTGGCGGACAGGTTCCTCGCCCAGTTCCAGTGGGTGCGCAGCTACACGATGCAGGACGGTCACCTGTTCCTCGCCACCATGGCTGACGGCGCGATCATCGAATTCGAGCCGATGCCGCAGGCGGCGGAACGGTGACCCTTAGCCTGCAGCGAGCGCTGGTCGTCGCGTGGGCGATGCTGGTAACGGCCTGCGCGAGCGTCTACGCACCGATCCCCCTGGAGCTGCCCGCGGCTATCGAGGACCTGCAAACGCAGTCCTCGGGGTCGGTCATCGTCTCCGCGGGCATACTGACGGACGAACAGGCACAGTCCCACTTCGGCATGGATCTCGGCGGCAACCGTATCCAGGCGATCTGGCTCAGGATAACGAACGACACCGACAAAAAGTTCTGGCTGCTGCGCACCGCGCTGGACCCCGACTACTTCAGCGCCGATGAGGTTGCCTCGGTGCTGGGCAACGCTATTCCGGGTGATCATTTCGCGCGTGCGCTGCAGCGGCTGCGAGACGAATCCATCCGCGTGTTGCTGGAGCCCGGTACGGTGTCGGAGGGCTTCATCTTCACGCCGAAGGCGCTCGGAGGCAGGTACGTCGATATCCGCCTGGGGGAGGACGTTTACTCTGTCGAGCAGAAGCGCAGGGCAGCCGGGCCCGGGGCGCATCCTCTCGCCCTCGCCCAGGTCACCGAACTCCGCTTCGGCTTCGCGATTCCGCTGCCCGATGGCATCTTCGACTACGAGCGCCTGCGGCCGGAGAATCTCTACACTAAACTGCGCCCGAACCTTACCGAGGCCGAGCTGCACGGGGCCCTGGCCGACCTGCCGTGCTGCGCCAGCAACGCCGCGGGCGATGCATGGGGTGACCCGCTGAATGTCGTCATAGTGGCGGATACCGCCGATGCGCTGAACTCGCTGTCGCGCGCCGGCTGGTCGTTCACTCACCGCATAACGCCCGAGAGCGTGCGCCGACTCATCGGGGCGTCGATACAGGGTGAGAGCTATCCGGTGGCGCCGGTCAGCAACCTCTATCTTTTCGGTCGCAGCCAGGATTTCGCGCTGCAGCGCGCACGGCCGAACATCGCCCAACGGAACCACATGCGCTTCTGGCTGGCGCCGTTCAAGTTTCGCGACAAGAACGTCTGGGTAGGCCAGGTCAGTCGCGACATCGGGATAAAGGTCACTCCCAAGTCACCCACGCTGACGACCCACGTCATCGACCCCGAAGTCGACCTCACGAGAGAGTACCTGTTGCACAGCCTGCTGGCAGAGGGGTTTGTCGAGAGTTTCGGTTTCGTGGCTGGCGCCCGCGCAGCGACGCGTGAGGCGCCCGCCAGAAACCTCACGGATGATCCGTACTTCAGCGACGGTCTCCGCCTCGTTGTGGTGCTGTCGCCGGACCCCATTCCCTATGAACGCGTGAGGAGCCTGCTGTGGGAACAGTCCGCGGCGCCCATCGCCGAGGGCCAGACAGACGCGGCGGATGAGCATGTGAAGCCTGTAACCGGCCCCTGACCCTCGTCGCCAACTCCGGGAACTGCGCCGCAGTATCGGGCCGTTACCTGTCGGTGGAGTCTTCCGGCCCGGGTTCAGTGCTCACCACAGGCGGCACCGTTGACGGCGCATCCCTGATCGCCCGGTAATGCGGGGACGTGATCTCGACCTGCTGGCCGTGGAACTCGTCGAGGATATTCGCGTGCAGCTGCGAGTATATCTGCGGCAGCCGCTCCGGTGAGCGCGTCCAGCCGTTGATTTCGTACTCGACGTAGTTGTCCTGCAACGACGCCTGCAGTACGAAGGGCTCCGGCGACTCCGCTATATCCTCGGTCCGGCGCGCCGCGGCAATCAACAGCTCGTTCACTTTCTGCCAGGGTACGTCGTAGCCGATGGTGACGCAGGTATGCACCAGCAGGCCCGAGTGGCCCATATTCTTGCTGTAGTTGATGATGTTGTTGCTCAGCAGCATGGAGTTGGGGATAGAGACGATCACGTTCTTGAGTGTCTGTATCCGCGTCACGAACGTGCTGCGTTCGACCACGCGCCCGCGGGTGCCGGCGATTTCGACCTGGTCACCGATACCGAACGCGCGGGTGTAGGTGAGCACGATGCCGGCGACCACGTTGGCCACCGCAGTGGTTGAACCCAGTGACAGGAGCACGCCGACAAAGATCGAGATGCCCTGGAAAGCCGGAGAACTGGACCCGGGCAGGTACGGGAATATGATCACGGCGGTGAGTGCAATGATCAGCAGCTTCACGATGCCGAAACTCGTGTCAGCCCATTCGGGGTAAAAATGGCGGAGGTAGATGCGGCGCGTGCGCAGGCCCTCGAAGATGAGCCCCAGCGTACGAATCAGGAAACGCACGAGGACAATGATGACGATAATCGTCACCAGGTTCGGCAGGTACCCGATAAAAGCGGTCCAGGCGAACACAATGGCGTCAACGAAGGCGATGATCATCGTCGCGGCAAGCTGTAACGTCCAGGGCGACAGCATCAACACACCCGTGAGGGCATTGAGCAACAACAATGCGGATACCGCCCAGCCGAGCCAGCGCCAGAGCCACATCCAGCCCCGCTTCATGTCGTCTGACGACAACAGGTCCTGCGCCTGCCAGCGCAGTGGCCTGTAACGTTCGGCAGGAACCTCCTCCATGTGCGCGAGGCGCCGCTTGACGATGAAGCGGCTGGCCATCATCAACAGCAGGGATATGCCGACAATCGAACCCGCGATGATCAGGCGCATCAGCGGCGCCTGGGCATCCATTTGCTCGAACAACTCGAGGATGAACCGCGTTTCATCCCCACTGAACAAACGGTCCGCGACTTCCGCCACGGCCTCCGCGCCCGTCACCGGCTCGATGACAGCGCCTGGCGCATCGGGCGGCGGCGCACCATTTGCAGTGGAAGTATCCGGGTCGGACATACGCGTAGCTTCTGGTGGGAGGGTCAGTCAGATAGTAGCAGCCCGCAGGCCGATGCGCCGCACGGGTCCCACCCTATTTGGGCTGCAGTGCGTGCCGCTTACTCCGCATTCTTGTCGGCGGAATAAAGGTGCACGTCCCGTTGCGGGAACGGGATCGTGATGCCCTGTTCGTCGAAGCCCATCTTCACCGCGCGCGTGATGTCCCAGTAGACCTCCCAGTAGTCCTCGGTCCTGACCCACGGTCGCACCACGAAGTCGACGGAGGACTCGTTGAGCGTGTGCAGCCTGATGACCGGCTCGGGCTCATCGAGCACCTTGTCGTGCTTGTGCACAATGTCCTGCAACACGGCCTCCGCCCTGGCGATATCGTCGGCGTAGCCGATGCCGAACACCATGTCGACGCGGCGCTCCCGCTGCGCCGTCACGTTCTTCAGCACGTCACCCCAGATCTTGCTGTTCGGCAACACCAGGGTCTGGTTATCGATGGTCAGCACCGTTGTATTAACGAAGCTCATCGAGCTGACCTTGCCGAGAACACCATTGGTCTCGATGAAGTCACCCACGTCGTAGGGTCGGTACAGGAGAATCAGCATGCCCGAGGCGAAATTACCCAGCGTGTCCTGCAACGCGAAGCCAACGATGAAACCCGCGATGCCGAGTCCCGCCAGCAGCGGGCCGATCGAGATACCGAGCTGGGCCAGCCCGAACAGCAATCCCAGGATCAGTACGAGGTTACCGGCGGTGGCCACGATCATGCGCCGCGCCAACTCGGTCAACCTGTGCTGCGCACGCTTCCTGAGGGCGCGGTCCACCAGCCTCCTCGCCAGCCCGGCGAGCAGCAGCGAGCCCCAGACGATCAGCAGGAACAACAGCACGTTGAACACGATGCCGGCCAGGTTCTGCTGCGTCCATAACTTCACATTCTGCAGCCAGTTACCGGCCAACTGCCGCAGCACCTCGTAGTCGAGGATATCGGCGGTTACGGCCCCCGTGGAGGCGACCAACTGCCGCCGGTACTCCACCACCGGCATACCGCGCTGTTCCATCAATGTGAGCAGGCGATGCAGGGTGTCGCTGATCCGCTCGATCCGCCTGGCGTTGACCCTTGCAAGGGCCGCAAGCTCGGCGTCGTCCGGCAGCGCCTTGACCTGGCGGTCGAGCACCTTGCCGGTGTCCTGCGCCAGCTCCAACTCGACCGATTGCCCGATCGCGGCATCGTTCAGTGACTGTGACAGGTACTGCTCCTGCACCGCCGTATCGAGACCCAACTGCCCGGACAACTGGATATTGCGCTCCAGGACCTCGTACAGCGACAGCACTTCCTCCGCGTGACGCCCCCGCTCTGCTTCCAGCTCGATTTGCTCCGTGGCGGTGAGTTCACCAGCATCCGCCCCGGGCTTCGCGGGGTCCAGCGCCAGGCTGTTCCCCTGCCTGATGCGCTCCGGCAAAGCCTGCAGCATGTCGCGCGCCAGTTCGGCGAAGGGGCCGGGGTCTGCACCGGCGGCTTCCTGCTCTATCACCAGTTGCGCAAGCTGCTGCGCCTGGCGCAGCGCTTCAAGGGTGGACGCGTGCAGGCGTCGCTCCACCACGCCGGCGGCCATGCCCTCGTACTGTGAACGCCGTTCCGTGTACTCGTCCGCGCGCTGCAATGACTCTTCCACCTGGGCCTGCAGGCCGGCCGCCTGCCTGCCGTAGGCATCGTCCGCTGCGGCGTCCGGCTGTTGCGCCGTGACCTCTGTGGACAAAAAAAGCAGCAGGCAGAAAAACGCCGTGAGGGGGACATTGCGGCGTGGATGTCGAGAGGGCACGTTGGTTTCTTCCGGGAAATACATCGGTACGGGGCGACCGAGTATAACGCATCGGCCGCCGCGTAGCCGTGCGTTGCTACCCGACTACAAGGCCGACATCACGGCGCTGTCCGGTTTTCGTCCGGGCTTGCTGGCGCAGCGAGTCGCCGCAGGGTGCCAGGGCGACCGGTAGCGGGATCGTACGACCGCTACTACACTACGGGACGCAACAAACGCGGGCGATCGGCTGCAACACCGTGGTCGCCGCCTGGACAACTATGCAGATGGAGCAATCTACGATGACCGCCGTACACACCCTCAAGATAACCCTGGTTGCCGCCGTGGCTGCCCTGTTCCTGAGCGCCAGTTTCAATGTCCTGGCAGAAGCCCGGGAGCAGCGCATCCTGCTCGAAGTCGTGGACCCGGGAGACGGGGCGCAGTGCGAGGTGCAGGCCGTCTTCAAGGGGGACCACGACAACTGCGACAACGACAAGGCAAAGGGTCGCGGCGACTGCAAGAAAGACCAGGGCTGCGTCTGTACGCGCCAGGAGAAGAAGGTCCAGTGGTCGATGACCAAGGGCAACGACAAGCAGAAAGAGGGTTTCTCCATCACGTTCGACCAGGGCAGCGACAATCCCTTTGTCACGAAGGGCAGCAACGAGTGTAACTTCAAGAGCAACAAGGAGGGCGACCTGCGCTGTCGCGTGAAGGGCAAGGACGTGCCGGCGGGCATTTACCGCTACAGCGTCAACGTCTCGCACTGCAAACCGCTGGCCACCCAGGTCAAGATTTACTGACAAGCCCGGGGGAAGGTGCCGTTCCGGCCGAGCGCCCGATACCGGCACTGCCTCCCCCGCCACCGGGCGGTTCCGCGGCCGGTTGACGACGGCTTCGCAAGCGGCCGCCTGTCACTTCTACAAGACGGAGATCAACCCTTGCCGCCCGGGATATTCGACGCGCAACAGATCATCGAGGAAGCCCAGCGCGTCGCGGGTATCGCGGACAGCGAGCCGTTTGTGCTGGACAACCTGCGGCGCCTGGTCGACTCACTGCGGGCGGAGTCCGGGATGTCCGAACAGGGCTTCACCGGCGCCCGGCGCATGTTCGTGAACGACACCGTCAATCGGCTGGAGGGCCTGAAGTGGCTGCGCGACCACCCCGCCATCGCGGATGAGCCGATCGACGCGCCCGTTTTCCTGATGGGCCTGCCGCGCTCCGGCACAACGCTCCTGCAATACCTGTTTTCCTGCGACCCGCGCTTCCGCTTCGTGCGTACCTGGGAGGCCCTGTCGCCCTCCCCGCCCCCGGGGTTCGACCCGTCATCCGCCGCCAGTCGCCGCGCGGCGTGGGCGGAGCGGCGCCGCAAGCTGGCCACGGAGGTAGAGAATCTCCAGGCCATGCACCTGTACGACGAGGACGGTCCCGAAGAGTGCCACGCGTTCCTGGAACAGAGCTTCGGCGCGGCGGGCCTGAACAACATCTACCGCGTGCCAGGCTACTTCGACTACCTGATGGACGAGGCCGACCTGGCGAGCAGTTACCGCGTTCACAAGCGACAGTTGCAGTTGCTGCAATGGCGCAACGACACCAGGCCCTGGGTGCTGAAGTATCCCAACCACGTTATCGCGCTGGACGAACTGCGCAGCGTCTATCCCGACGCCAGGCTGGTGATGACGCATCGCGACCCGCTGCAAACCCTCGCCTCGATCTCGAAACTCACCCACGCACTGCGCACGGCGCGCACGGAGCGTGCCGTCGACAAGCACGGGGTGGGGCAATGCATGACGCATTTCATCCAGCGTCACGTCGACCGCATCATGGCCGCGGATTCCGCGGCGAGCGGCAGCGGGATCGTGCACGTCGACTACTACGCACTGGTTCGCGACCCCGTTGCCGCGATGGGTGACGCCTACCGGCAGCTCGGCATCGAGTTCACGCAGGAGGCGCGGCGGGCGGTGGCAAACTGGCACGACGCAAACCCGATGAACGCCCGCGGCGCGAACGACTACGGCATCGGCGAATACGGCCTGGACGAGGCCGCACTGGAAACACGGTTCGGCGACTACATGCAGCGCTTCGCGATCCCGCGGGAGCGCGACGCCCAACAAGACCTCAACACCTGACCTTCCGCGCCACCGATCACAGTGCACGCATCACTTCTGCATACGTTCCTGGCGCACAGCGACCGCGCTGCCGGTGCCGCCCCGGTACTGGACCTCGCCTGCGGCGGCGGGCGCAACGGCCTGTACCTGGTGCAGCAGGGGATTCCGGTGGTCTTCGCCGACCGCCGGCGGGACCAGCTCGATGAGATCGCCGCGCAGACGCGGGACAGCAACCTGGCGACCTTCTGGCCCGTGGACTTTGAAGAGGCGGACCGCAACCCGCTGCAGGGGCGCTCCTTCGGCGCGATCCTGGTCTTTCGTTACCTGCACCGCCCGCTGCTGGCCCCCATACGGGAGGCCATCCAACCCGGCGGCCTGATCGTCTACGAGACCTTCACGGCGGACCAGCCCCGCTACGGCCGGCCCGGCAACCCCGATTACCTGCTGCGTCCCGGCGAACTGCGGGATACGTTCGGCGACTGGGACGGCATCCACTACTTTGAGGGCGTGACCACCAGCGAAACGAGCGGCCGCGAGCAGGCCATCGCGCAGATCGTGGCCAGGAAGCCGCGTACCTGACACCTCCGGGCCCGCACGGCCAGGCGCCGGCGCCCGCGCCACCTTGTACAACGGGAAGTCACCTACCATATTTTGCACCAACTGCCGCTCCTGGAACGCGCGCGCGTCCGGACAATAACTATGCGTGGCAAAAAGACAGGTCTCACCGGCTTGATGCTGCAACCCGGGGCCTTATGCGTACTCCTGCTGGCCTGCGCCACCGCGGCAGTGGCGGGCCCCGATACCTCCTACCGGCTGGCCTTCGACTACGAGTACCTCAACCGTCCCTGCGGCTTGTCCGCCGCCACCACGCCCGTGCAGGTCCGCTCCCTCGCGACGTCCGACGAATACGTGGTGTACGGTTCACAGTGGCCGAGGAAACGGGCGTTCTGGGACATCTCCCTGGGCACCACCACCGTATGGAGTGAGTTGTATCCCACCCCGGTCTTCGTGATCGGTCCCTGGGACGGCACGCCGTCTAGCCGGATCACCATCCCCGCGCCGCCGGTGGCCAACGGCATCGAGCACTTCGGCTATGCACTCGCCGTGCACGGTTCCCGCGTCGCCGTGTCATCGCTGCGCAACGTCACGTGGTCACTGCTGGGGTACGACGAAAACCTGTGCACCGTCGATGAGTTCACCAGCGTCGGGGCCGGACAGGTATACCTCTACCAGCTCACAGGGGGGGTCGCCGCGCCGGAGCGCACGATCCAGTACGGCGCTCCCGACGATCACTTCGGCGCGGCGCTGGACCTGGATGCCTCCCATCTACTGGCGGGGCGCCCCGGCGCCGCACCCGGCGCCGCGGACATTTACGACCCCGCGACCGGGGTGCGCATCACCACGCTGACATCGCCCGGGGCCGATGACGACTACGGCGCCGCCGTTGCCCTGGCGGGCGACCTCGCCATCGTCGCGGCGCCCCTCGCCGACGCCGTGTACGTCTACCGGCACGACGGCGCAGGCACCTGGCACGCGGCGGGCAGCCTGGCGAGTCCCGGCGCCGGCAGCGACTTCGGCAAGTCCGTGGACGCCGACGGCGCACGCATCATCGTGGGCGCGCCGGGCATCGACAAGGCCTACATCTTCGAGGACGACGGCGACGCGGCGTGGCCGGTCGTCGCGACCCTGAACGGCACTGCGAACACACACTTCGGACACGCCGTGGCGATCACAGGTGAGACCGCCTTTGTCGGCGCTCCCAATCTCCCGCGGGTCGGGCCCGTGGTCGTCCGCATGGGCGAGGTAGCGCGCTTCGAACGCGGCGACGGCAGTTGGCCGCTGCTGTCGACCACGACATCACACGCGCCGCAGCACAACGACAGCTACGGCGTGCGGGTCAGCGCAAGCGCCACGCTACTGGCCACGGTCGAGGATTCCGCCGCCAGCGATTACGAGGAGGTCGACGTACACACCGCGGCGGCGTTCGTCTGGGACCCGGACGACGACGGCGTGCTGGACGCCGTGGACAACTGCCCGGGCGTTGCCAATCCCGGCCAGGCCGATACCGACGCGGACGGCGCGGGTGACGCGTGCGACGACGACATCGACAACGACGGGCTGTCGAATGAAGACGAGGCCATCGCGGGCACGGACCCCTACGAGCGGGACACGGATGGCGACACCGTGCCGGATGGCGTGGAAGTCGGCAACGGCTCCAACCCGCTGGACCCCGATACCGACGGTGACACCCTGCGCGACGACGTCGACCCGGACCCCATCAACGCGGACAGCGACCTCGACGGGTTAAACGATATCGACGAGATCGCGCTCGGCACCGATCCCTACAACCCCGACACCGACGGCGACGGCCAGAACGACGCGGAAGACCCGTACCCGCTCATTCCCTTCAACGACTGGGAGGAGGTCCACTCGCTCGATGTCACCGCCCGCGACATCGCCCTGGGGGATGACCTGTTGCTCTACCGGCAGGGCAACGGCACTCTGTATTCACTGGCCCATGTCGGCGGGGAATGGACCGGCATCGCCAATCCCACGCTGGACGATGCGACCGGCTCCCGGGTAACGCTGCTGGACCTCCACCTGCGCAGGGCGGTGCTGGTCGAGGACACCGGCATTTTCGATTACCGGTTCCACGTCGCGGACTACAATCCCGCCACCGGCTGGACCTACGTCGACAGCGGCAACGCCGCCGGCACGCTGGGTGTACTCGCCACGATCACCGATATCCGTATCGCCGAGAACACGATCGCCCTGGTCGCGGTGGGCGGGGGCGATCGCCACCTGCTCATCTACCGGATCACGCCCGGCGGGATTGTTCACGAGCGCACGGACGCCTTCTCCGGCAACGCGCTGGCAACCTCGGGCGGCGTCGTGTTCACCGCCAACACGCTGGCGTACGACTCCGATGGGGCCATCACCGTGTACGACCCCGCGAACAATTATGTCCCGGTGGAAGTGCGCCTGCCCGACGATGGCGACGCGCAGCAGTTCATGAGCCTGGGACGCACGCTGGGCCCGGCCGGGCGCCGGAAGGCCATCGCCAGTTCCTTCGTCGGCGGCTTTCAGGTCGCGAAGGTGTCGGGAAGCTGGTCACTGCTGCCGATTGCCATACCGGTCCCCGCCGACGAGGTGCGCAATTCGGTGTGGTACAGCGGGCACAGCGGAGCGCTGATCATGCGCAGCAAGGACATCACCCAGGTGTATCGGGGCGTTGATGAAAGTCACGTGGGGGATATCCAGCGCTCGAGCTCGTACTACCGCGCACTTGCCACCAACGGCAGGGATGTGGCGCTGGTGGGCTACCACTCGGGCGTCATCGAAATCTACCGGGCGGCGCAGGTGCTGCCGCCGGGGTGCTGGTAACCGGGAACTACCGCCGGCGCCCGGCCCGGGGCCTGCAGTCCGGAGCGTGTAACCGCGAGCCTAGACGGCTCCCGGCAGCCCATCGCCCGGGTAGCTGTCCGCCAGCAGCCGCCGGGCCAGCGCCTCCGCCGCGTGCAAGTGCAACGGGTTCTCGTCCAGGGTGCGCGCGATCTGCGCATCACGCGCCTGCGGGCTGTACGGCTTGCCGTCGACCTTTGCATGGGTACTGAATAACTGATCGAGCGCCTGCCCGGCATTGACGGAGGGCAGCGGCGCGAGGCTGAACAGGCCGGCGACGCGCTCGAGGACGCCGACGGGGTCGGCGAGCAACACACCAAACTCGAGGCTGCGCAGATTGGGCGCGTTGTCAGTCCGCGCGCGATGGTACAGCGCCACGTTGTACGACCAGTACATCGCCGCCATTTCGCCGAAGGCGTCATCGGCGATGACCAACTCTGCGCCAAAACCCAACAACTGCTCCGCGTACGGGCGCATGGCGCGATAGCGCGCGGCGATCCACTCGCGGCGCTTTTCCGCACGCAGGCAGCCGACCAGGAACTCGCGCAGGGGCACGTACATGAACAACACGGGCGCGGTGTTGCGCCACTGCACCAGTTCGGGCATCAGCACGGTGGCGTTATCGTTCGCCTTGAGCACGACGCCCTGCTCCGGATGGTAGCCGCGCGACAGCAGGCCGAACACGGTCTGGTATGCAACTCGGGTCGCCGTGTCCACGGCGGGATTCACATGCTCCCGCGTGCGGGCATAGTCACGCAGGGTCGTGAGCGCCTCGGGTTCGCGCAGCGCCAGGCAGTCGTAGACCGCCTCCAGCGCGCGGGTCAGCAACGTCGAGCCACAGAACGCCGTGTGAAAGACGAGCGATGTCGCCTCCCACCTGGCGGGGGCCACAGCGCGCTCGACCCAGTCCATGCTGGCAGAGAGGGTGCAGTGCCCCCGCACCCGGTTGGGCTCGAGAAACGCGCTCTCCCGGTACCAGCGCGGCGACATCTTGGTGAACAGCACGCGCCGGGTGGCGAAGTCGAACCGCGCAGGGAACAGGTCGGGCGAGACGGCTATCGCGTCGAGCGCACTGCGCAACCGTGGCGTGAGGTCACCGTGGTCGAGGTTACCGCCGGGGTCGATCGAGGCTCTTGCCGCGCTGGTGAGTGCGGTCGCGCCCGCTACCCCGCAACACTCATGCTGCAGGTAACCGCTGTCGCACCCACAGGGTATCTTCTGAGGTATATCGATGCTGAACGAATAGTTGATTTCCAAATCGCAATCCCGATTCCGGCAGTCACCCGGTCGCTGCCTGTGCAACGGCACGCCGGTTCGCGTGGCGGACAATCCCGCACACCAACAGGACCTGGGCGAGGTAATACGTGATCATGATCCACTCGCGGGCACCGACAACCGGCTGCACGAAGCGATTGAAGCCGATGAGGCTGTCCGAGGCGATGAACGTGACGGCGCCCGCGAGGATTATGCCGGCGGGCGCCGAGTGCAGGGCGGCCGCCACGCCCATCGCGCCGATCGCGGTCATGTAGAACGCCACGGGGACCTGCATGTCGCCCGCGTGCGGCCAGATGCCGGCACTGATCACCACCATCGCCAGGAGCACCAGCGCGGCCTTGAGCAGCGACGCCGTATTGAGGTCGCGCCGCGTTACGAAGATCCCGGCATAGGTCACCTGCGCCACGAGGAACGCGCCCAGGCCGAGCAGGAAGATTCCCATCTCCAGGGTGACGTCACCAATCGCCGAGAACACCAGCGCCGCCAGCACGGCGGCCCGCAACCCGCCCGTGAGATTCTCCAGGGCGACAGCCATCAGCGCGAGTACCGGCACCACCTTCAGCAGCGCCGCGCCCGGGTAGGGCATGAAGGAGATCGAGACCACGAATGCCCCCGCGGCCACGAGACAGACGGCCAGGGCGGTTTTACTTATCGGGGACAACACGGGCATGCACTATCAGGACGCTGGGAGAACCGTTCTATCTTAACCTTTCGCGGCCGCCGACTTCACCCGTCCGGACACCCCTCCAGGGGTCCGAGCACGGGTACCGTGAGATCGGGCGTCTCCGCCGGCGCCGTGCCGCCGGGTCCGGCCGGGGCGGCGGCGATCACGAAGATCAGGGCCTGCCGCGGCGGCGGTTCACCGGCACAGAGCCCCACGCCGCGCCCCAGGGCACTGTTGCCGGCGACCGTCGAGTTCTCGTGGCCGTGGACCCAGCGATAGGGGTACTTGTTGGCGAAGATGTCCGAGACGTTGCCCTCCAGCACCGTGCCCGACACGGGACGCCCGAGCACGGCCGTGCGATCCGGCGTGCCGATGATCACGGCGTGCTGTCCCGGCCGCGTACCGTGGAAGTGATTGCCCAGGATCCGGTTGCCGTCATCCTCCACGCGGATGCCGTAGGTCACGTTGTGGAACACGTTGTCGCGAATGGTGTTGTCCGCCGCGTAATCGAGGACCACCCTGCGGGCGGGTTCGGAGATATAGGCCCCGTCGGTGCATTCCATGGGGAGCGTGTTTTCGCCCATCCGCGACCCGACCCAGACGCCGTTGCGTCCACCGAGGAAGGTGTTGCCCTCGATCAGGTTGCGATCGGACGGGTACCGGCGCTCGAAATATCGCGGACTGTCGGGAAACTCACCGCAGTTCTTGTACAGGAATATGCCGCCCGCGCTGTTGCCGGCCAGCACATTGCCGCGGATGACGTTCTCGTAGGAACCGTCGACGGCTATGCCCTCCCTGCCCACGCCCCAGAACCAGAAGTCGATGCCGTTGAGGTTGAAGGGCTGGCCGCCGGGTCCGTTCTCGCGGTAACCGTTGAACAGGACGTAGTTGTTCTCCACGATATTGCGCCGCGAGCCCGTCTCCAGGTAGACGCCGGTGCTGCCTGTCTCCATGATCAGGTTGTTGCGAATCGTGACGCCGGACACGTAGGCGTCGATGTAGACCCCGACGCCGTGTGAACGCCCGAAGTAGTTCTTCTCCAGCACGATGTCATCGGTCGGGTGCAGGTACTCCTCGTCACGCTCATACGTGCGGAAGCCCTCGCGCAACACCCGCACGTTGTTGAGAAAACCCTGCACGAGACAGGAGCGGACGGTCACGCCGGTCAGTGCCGTGCCCTCGGGCGCCGCGATCGAAATGCCGCGCAGGCTCGTCGAACCGGCCGCGCGGATAACCGCCCTGCGGCAGTCGAGGGTGACATCCGAGGTCGATATCTCGAAGCCCCCGGTGTACACGCAGGCGGGGTCGAGGTGGGAGTCGCGGGTAATCTCGACCCGCTCGGCCGCGCGACTGCAATCGATCAGTTCCGACCCCGGGTCCAGCGGGCTCAGCTCGCAGGCCTGCAACAGTGCCGCCGCGA
>JAUIEP010000084.1 GCA_030428835.1 Gammaproteobacteria bacterium
CCTGCCGCGCAAGGGCGTGCTGGAACTGGCCCGCCTGCTGCTGGAGGACGACGCCGAAGTCTCGATCGTGATCGGCAGCAACCATATCCGCGCCGTTACGGACGAATTCACGTTCACGTCCAAGCTGGTGGACGGCAAGTTCCCTGACTACCAGCGGGTTCTGCCACGCTCGCCGGACAAGGTGATGCAGGGCTCGCGCACCGAACTGCGCCAGGCGTTCACGCGGACGGCCATCCTGTCCAACGAAAAGTACCGTGGGGTGCGCCTGAAGCTGGACAAGAACACCCTGGATATCCAGGCCAACAACCCCGAGCAGGAGGAGGCCGAGGAAACGGTGCCGGTGGAGTACGCCGGCGAGCCCATCGAGATCGGCTTCAACGTTAGCTACCTGCTCGATGTGCTCGGGGTCCTCAGCAGCGACCAGATCAAGCTGTCCCTCGCAGACCCCAACAGCAGTGCGCTGCTGGAGGAGTCCGAGGCCGGGGATTCGTTGTACGTCGTCATGCCGATGCGGTTGTAGTCCAGCCGGTTGTTGTTGCGCGTTTATCGGTCAATTTGCGGAAGGGATATTTTGAACGGTTCTCGGGTAGCCGGAGCATGAACACTGACCGGCCCGCGGGGACCGCCAAAAAGCGTACATCCATGTACAGGCTCGGCTGGCGACGTCCTGTCGCCAGACGCCCCCACCGGCCGGTCAGTGCTCATGCTCCTCAGTCCTGATCTGCACGATAACCCGCGGCAACACTGCCTGCAGACACTCCAGGCCTGTTCTGAAGCACACCCGGCGTGGCCCTGACACACCTCAACATCGACAATGTGCGCAACCTCCGGCGGGTGAGGCTGGAAGGGTTCGCCCGCGCCAACGTGTTTTTCGGCGCTAACGGCAGCGGCAAGACAAGCGTACTGGAGTCGATCCACCTGCTGGGGATGGCCCGCTCTTTTCGTGGCGCCAGCGTCAAGTCCGTGATTACCCACGGTGAATCCCAGTGTACGGTCCACGGCCGGGCCGCGCAGAGCCTTGGGGTACAGCGCACCCGACTGGGGGAGGCGCAAATCCGCATCGGCGGGCAGCCGGTCAGGACCGTCGCGGAGCTGGCGGGCGAGCTTCCGCTGCAGGTCATTACCGCGGACAGCTTCGGCCTGTTGACGGGGCCGCCGGGAGCCAGGCGGCAGTTCCTCGACTGGGGTGTGTTCCACGTGGAACAGGGGTTTTTTCCTCACTGGCAGCGGTTCCAGCGCTGCATAAAACAGCGCAACAACCTGCTTCGCCGTGATAAAATCCCCGATCAGGAATTGAGCGTCTGGACACGGGACCTGGCGAAAGCCGGTACCGCTATAAACGATTACAGGGCCGCCTATTTCGAACAGCTGGCCCCGCGCTTTCAGGCGATCATGGGGACGCTGTCACCCGGGCTGACCGGAGTGGAGCTGCACTACCGACAGGGCTGGGATCGCCAGCTGAGCTACGCGGAGGCGCTCGCTCACGGGCTGCCGACTGACCGGGAACAGGGCTTTACGCATACCGGCCCCCAGCGGGCGGATATTCGCGTCACGGCGGGCGGCCATGGCGCCGCGGAGACCTTGTCCCGTGGCCAGCAAAAACTCGTGGTATGCGCGCTGAAGCTGGCCCAGGGCCAGATGATGGCGGAGATGGGGAAGGGCGCCTGCACCTACCTCATTGACGACCTGCCCGCCGAACTCGATGCGGAGCACGCGCGGCTGGTCTGTGCCGCGCTGGCGGCGATGGAGTCCCAGGTGTTCGTCACCTGTGTGGAAGAGCAGGAGATCAGGGCCGTCTGGCCCGTGGATAAGGATTTGGCCATGTTCCACGTGGAACACGGACAGGTGACGCCGGTCGCCACCACCGCCGTGGCGGCGAATCCCGGCAACAGCTAGATACATCAAAAGAGTTCAGCACATGAGCGACGACAACGAAAAGCATTACGACTCCTCGAGTATCAAGGTCCTGAAGGGCCTGGACGCCGTACGCAAGCGGCCGGGGATGTACATCGGGGACACGGATGACGGCACCGGCCTGCACCACATGGTGTTCGAGCTGGTGGACAACTCCATCGACGAGGCCCTCGCCGGCTACTGTGACGATATCAACATCGTGATACACCCGGATGAATCGGTGACCGTCAGCGACGACGGCCGCGGCATTCCCACGGAAATGCACGAGGAGGGCGTGTCGGCCGCCGAGGTCATCATGACGGTGCTGCATGCGGGCGGTAAATTCGACGACAACACCTACAAGGTCTCCGGCGGGCTGCACGGTGTGGGCGTGTCGGTGGTAAACGCCCTGTCCTCGGAGCTCGTGCTGACCATCCGGCGCGAGGGCAAGATGTACGAACAGACGTACCGCCACGGCGTCCCGGAGGCCCCGCTGGCGGAGATCGGCAGCACGGAGAGCTCGGGTACGTCCGTGCGTTTCACGCCTTCGGCCCAGACCTTCACCAACATAGAGTTTCACTTCGACCAGCTCGCCAAGCGCTTGAGAGAGCTGGCTTTTTTGAATTCCGGCGTGCGCATTAATCTCAAGGACGAGCGCAGCGGCAAGGAGGAGGTGTACCAGTACGACGGCGGTCTCAGCGCCTTCGTCAACTACCTCAACCAGAACAAGACGCCGGTCAACAAGCCCTTCCATTTCCAGGTGGACACCGCCGAGGGTATCGGCGTGGAGGTCGCGCTGCAGTGGAACGACGGCTTCCAGGAGGCGCTCTTCTGCTACACCAACAACATCCCGCAGCGCGACGGCGGCACCCACCTCGCGGGCTTCCGCGCGGCACTGACGCGCTGCCTCAACAACTACATCGAAAAAGAGGGCATGGCCAAGAAAGCCAAGGTCAACACGACCGGCGATGACGCCCGCGAAGGCCTCACCGCGGTCATTTCGGTGAAGGTGCCAGACCCCAAGTTCTCCTCGCAGACCAAGGACAAGCTCGTGTCATCCGAGGTGAAGACCGCCGTCGAGCAGGCGATGGGCACCGCCTTCGGCGATTACCTGCTGGAAAACCCGGGCGAGGCCAGGGCGGTGGTCGGCAAGATGCTGGACGCGGCCCGTGCGCGCGAGGCAGCGCGCAAAGCGCGGGAGATGACCCGGCGCAAGGGCGCGCTCGACATCGCGGGACTACCCGGCAAGCTGGCCGACTGCCAGGAGAAAGACCCGGCACTGTCGGAGCTGTACCTGGTGGAGGGCGACTCGGCCGGCGGTTCCGCCAAGCAGGGGCGCGACCGCAAGTACCAGGCGATACTGCCGCTGAAGGGCAAGATCCTCAATGTCGAGAAAGCGCGCTTCGACAAGATGCTCAGTTCCCAGGAAGTGGGCACCATCGTCACCGCGCTGGGCTGCGGCATCGGCAAGGAGGAGTTCGACGCGGACAAGCTGCGCTACCACAGCATCATCATCATGACCGACGCGGATGTGGATGGGTCCCATATTAGAACCCTGTTGCTGACATTTTTCTTCCGGCAGATGCCGGAGCTCATCGAGCGCGGCCACGTGTTCATCGCCCAGCCGCCCCTGTACAAGATCGCCAGGGGCAAGCAGCACCAGTACCTCAAGGACGAAAACGCCCTCGAGCAGTACCTGACGCAATCGGCCCTCGAAAATGCCGCGATCTTCGTCAATCCTGATGCGCCTTCGATTTCCGGCAGCGGACTGGAGAGCCTGGTCAAGCAGTACCGCGCGGTAGATTCCACAGTGGAACGCCTGGGCCGTCTGTACGCGCCCGAGGTGCTCTGGCAGATGGTCTACGGGGCCACCCTGAGCGAACAGGACATGCAGGAGGAGGCGTCCGTGCAGGCCTTCTGCGACCAGCTAAGTGAGCGCTTACAGACTGAAGGCACCAAGGGCAGTGTGTACTCGGTGATCGTGCGCAAGGACCAGGAGCGCCAGCTTTACTTCCCCGTGGTGAAGGTGCTGGCCCACGGCGTGGAGACCGAGACCGAGTATCACCACGAATTTTTCGGCTCGGGAGAATATCGCAGCCTCGTGGCACTTGGCGAGACCATCAACGGACTCATCGACGAAGGTGGGTACTTCCAGCGCGGCGACAAGCAGTTCCACACGACCAGTTTTGCGCAGGGTTTGGAGTGGCTCATGGCAGAGGCGCGCAAGGGGCACAGCATCCAGCGCTACAAGGGCCTGGGTGAAATGAACCCGGACCAGCTCTGGGAGACGACGATGGACCCGGAAGTGCGCCGCATGCTGAAGGTGACGATCGAGGATGCCATCGCCGCGGACCAGATATTCACGACGCTGATGGGCGACCAGGTGGAACCGCGCCGCGATTTCATCGAGGACAACGCACTGTCAGTGGCCAACCTCGACGTGTGAACGCCAACCGCAACATGCCGGTCACCCGCGCGCGTGATCAGTCCCCGGCCCGCCGGGTGTGCTCGCCACGCGAGCGACACAACCCACGCGTCGCGCTGCGCGCAAGGTAGCACCCGCCATGGACACGGAGCTGCTGAAGACGTTCCTCGAGGTCGAGAAGACACGCCACATCGGCCGCGCGGCGCAGAACCTGTACCTGACACCCGCGGCGGTCAGTGCGCGCATCCGGCAACTCGAGGGCATCGTCGGCCTGCCCCTCCTTATTCGCGGCAAGAACAAGATGGGGCTGACACCGGCCGGGGAGAAGCTCAAGCCGCGGGCCGAGGAGGTGCTGGGCGCCCTGGCCAGGGCGATCCAGGAGCCGTCCGCCCGCGCCCGCGCGGGGCAGCAGATATCCATAGGTGCGAGCCACAACCTCTGGGACTGCGTGGTGGCAGACTTCCTTTGCTCGGTGCAGTCCGCGCTGCCGGAGCGCTCTGTTCGCGCTGAGTGCCACGACAGCGGTTACCTGATTTCACAGTTACAGTCCCGCCAGCTCGATGTCGCCTTCATGTTCGACCCGCTGGAACTGGAAGGGCTGCACTGTGAGCGGGTCACGACCCTGGAGTTCGCCCTGTTCGCGACCCGCGCCGGGGCGGACCTGGAGGCGATCGACAGCGACCGCTATGTCCTGGTCGACTGGAGCGTGGGGTTCGGTATCGAGCACAATCGCCTGCTCGCCAGCCGCTGGCAGCCGCAACTCGTGTGCAGCACCGGCCGGGTGGCGCTGAACTACCTGGCGCAGTTCGGCGGTGCGGGCTTCTTTCCCCGGTCGTGGGGCGAGGCGGAAACGACCCCGGTGCGCCTGCACGCCGTGCCCGGCCTGGAGCCCATTTCCCTCGACCTGTACATGCTGTTCCTGGACAGCAATCGCAGCAAGTCCACCATCGAAAGTTTCCGCGGCCTCTTCTAGAGCCGCCCGTGACCGGGGCGCGAAGCCACCCCGCAAACCCAAAAATTTTTTTCCTTTTGCGCAAATTTATTTTGCTTTTCTTGCGCGCGCGGCGCCGTCTACATTCCGCCAAATCCGGGGCTAGAACCCGGGCGAAACAGGAGCGATTGCGCAAAATGATTGATCCGAGTGCCACGAAACTCTGGTATGGCCGGCACGAAACGCCAGGCCAGTGCACGCAGGTTATTTTCGATCCGACGTTGCCGGGCATGCCCTCGGGGCAGGTGTACCTGTACAACGCGGCCCGTGACGCGCTTGTTCCCTACGAGCTGAAGACCGTGGAGAAATTCCTGAAGGATGTCGACAAAGAGGAAGCCAGGGAGCTGAAGACGGCTTTGAATGATCGCTTCCGTGCCGCGAGAAAAGCCTACCTGAAGGCCTATCGCAAGACAGAGCGGCAACGTGACGGAGATTGACAGGGGCCGATTGAATGGACAGACACACAGAGTACGAGCCGATGGATGACAGCCTGGACGAAGACGAATTCACCGCGGACGAGGACGAAGACGAGTTCGTGGAATTTGTCTCCAGGCGCACGGGGCGCAACCGCAACAAGGAGTTGCGCGACTACATAGAACGCCGCGAGGTATCGCGCCGGCTGCGCGAGGACCTCGGGCTGGACCTGTTCGAGCTCCCCACAGACTACTAGTCACGAGCTGCCGGTGCGTCTGGCCCCGGCCTGCGCCGCGTGCTGTGCGTGGGTTGGATGACGTGCAAGCGGTTGCGCCCTGCACGGTCTCCCGGCACGGGGTACGGCGCTACTTGATCGGTTTGACCTTGCCGCTGTCGTCGACGAGCTTGGGCGTACCGTCGCTGTCGCCCATTGCGCCGTCCAGGCGGTCCGCCTCGAAGTCGCCGCCGAGGTCATCGAGTTGCGGCATCTCCTTGTTGGCCTTCTGCGAGACCTGCTGGAAGCGTTCAACCTTGCCCACGAGGCCCTGCCGGCCGACCAGGCTTTTCACCGCGTCGTTGTAGTGGCCCTGGGCCGTATTGAGTGAGTTGCCCAGCCGGCTGATGCGCTCGGCCACGCGCGCGACCTGGTTATACAGGTCGCCGGCGCTGGCGCTGATCTCCCGCGCCTCCCTGTTGCTCTTGTCGATCATCCACAGGTTGGCGACGGTGCGCAGGATCGGCATGAGCGTGGTGTGGGACACCATGATGACGCCCTTCTGGTAGCCGACGTTGAACAACTCCTTGTTGTACTTCATCGCCTCGATGTAAGCCGGCTCCACGGGCATGAACAGCAACACGAAATCCGGACTACCGAGTCCGGGCAGGTTCGCGTAGTCCTTGCCGGCCAGGTCGTCGATGTGTTTGCGCACGGCCTGCGCGTGGGCGGCGAGCGCCTCGGTGCGCTCTTCATCGGTGTCCGCCGCGATGGCGCGGTCGTAGTCGATGAGCGACACCTTGCTGTCCACCACCAGGCTCTTGCCGTCGGGCAGCTTGATGACGAAGTCGGGCAGCTTGCGCTTACCTTCCTCGTCGCGGAATGCGGCCTGTGTTTCGTAGTGCTCGCCGGGCAGCAGTCCCGCCAGTTCGAGCGTGCGCTCGAGTTGCGCCTCGCCCCAGTTGCCGGTGGTCTTCTTGTCGCCCTTGAGCGCGCTGGCCAGGTTGCTGGCCTGCGTGTTCATTTCGAGGCCGATGTTGAGGACTTTTTCCAGCTCGCCCCTGAGTTGCGTCTGTCCCTGCACCGACTCGGTGTGCACCTTGTCGATGCGCTGCTGAAACCCGGTGATCTGCTCGCGAAACGGCTTGAGCATGTCCTCCAGTGAGGCGCGGCTGGTGGCGGTGAAGCTCTTGCCCTTGTCCTCGAAGATCTTGTTGGCGAGGTTCTCGAACTCCCGCTTCAGGTTGTCGCGCGCCTCATTGAGCATGGCCAGCTGCTCGTCGTGGCGGCTCTCGCGCTCGCGCTGCTCCGTTTCCAGCCGCGCGTAGTCCTGGTCGCGCCGGCCCAGCCGCGCCTGCAGTTCCGCCAGATCCGCCCTGAGCGCCGCGACCTCCGACTGGCGTTCGGCGAGCCGTTCGTCCAGGTGCTCGACGCGGCTGTGCTGCGCCGTGAGCGCCAGCTCCTGCTGGTGGCTGGTATCGCGCAGCGCGAGGTGCTGCGCCTGCAGGGTCTGCAGCTCCTCGTCTTTCGCCTGCAGCATCTGCCGCGCGCGCTGCAGGGCGCGCCGGCCCGCGATGATGCGCCAGATGCTCACGAACAGGCTGACGATTACCAGCGCGATGACTGCCAGCGTGAGGAGGATCAGCGTGTCTGCGTTTAGCGTCATCCAGGGACCTCGATTTCGCAGGCGCTCGCGCGCGCTTCTGTAGGGCCGAATTCATTCGGCCTGGAACCGGGCGCTCAATATCGACATGCGTTCATATCGAGAATGTTGTCCGCAGTCGAATGAATTCGACCCTACAGCGGCCGCCCGATTTCGGGCCGGTACAGGGTTAGTGTAAAGCAATGTCCGTCACGAGCGATGAATAACTGCGCGCACCTGTCGCCTGGCGGCGCACATGCGCGCGCCTTACTTGACGGCGAGCAGCGAGATATCCGCGACCTCGAGGAACAGGTCGCGCAGTTGCTTAAGCAGGTTGAGGCGGTTGCCGCGCAGTGCCTCGTCTTCGGCGTTGACCATCACGCCGTCGAAGTAGGCGTCCACGGGTTCGCGCAGGCCTGCCAGGGCGGTGAGTGCCTGCGTGTAGGCGCCCTGCTCCAGGTGTGCGCGCGCCTCAAGGCCCAGCGCCGCTAGCGCGTCCGTGAGCGCCTGCTCCTGGGCTTCCGCGAACAGGCCCGCGTCCACCGCGCCGAAGGCGTGGTCCGCGTCGAGCTTGCCCAGTATGTTGGACACGCGCTTGTTGGCCGCCGCGAGGGCCTGGGCCTCGGGCAGTTGCGCGAAGGCGTGCACGGCCTGCACGCGGCGGTGGATGTCCAGCGGCCGCGACAGTTGCTTCGCGCTCACCGCGAGGAACACCTCGACGGGAATGGCCGCCTCCTCGTACCAGGCGCGGAAGCGCTCGACCATGTACTCCTGCACCTGCCCGGCCGTGCCGTCGGCGATCACGCCCTCCGGGTAGCCGTCCGCGGCCAGGGCCAGGCAATCGGCGAGGTCGAGGTCCAGTTCCTTTTCCACCAGGATGCGCAGCACCGCAAGCGATGCGCGGCGCAGCGCGAAGGGGTCGCGCGAGCCCGAGGGCGGCTGGCCGATACCGAAGATTCCCACCAGGGTGTCGAGCCGGTCGGCGAGTCCGAGCGCCGTGGCCGTCGGGCCCTCGGGCAGGCGGTCGCCGGCGAACTTCGGCCAGTACTGCTGGGCCAGCGCCGCGGCCACGTCGGGCGCCTCGCCGTCGGCGAGCGCGTAGTAGGAACCCGCGATGCCCTGCATGTCGGAGAACTCCAGCACCATGTCGGTCACGAGGTCGGTCTTGGCCAGCAGCGCCGCGCGCTCTGCGCTGGCGGCGTCCGCGCCCACCAGTGGGGCCAGGGCGCCGGCCAGGCGCACGAGTCGCCCGGTCTTGTCCCGCAGGGTGCCGAGCTGCTGCTGGAAGACGATGTTGCCGAGCGCCTCGACCCGGTCGGCAAGGGGTGTCTTCTTATCCGTTGCAAAAAAGAATGCGGCGTCGGACAGGCGCGGGCGGATCACCCGCTCGTTGCCGGCGATCACCTGGATCGGGTCCTTGCTCTCGATATTGCTCAGGGTGATGAAATTGGGTTTCAGGGCGCCGTTGTCATCCACCAGGTGGAAGTATTTCTGGTGCTCCTTCATCGAGGACACCAGCGCCTCCGGCGGTACCTCGAGGAAGCGCTCCTCGAAGGAGCCGGTCAGGGCCACGGGCCATTCCACGAGTCCGGTGACCTCGTCCAGCAGGTCCTCGTCGATGACGGCGTGCGCTTTGAGCGCACTCGCCTCGACCTCCACCTGGTCGCGGATCATCTCGCGGCGCCGCGCGAACGAGGCGATGACCTTCGCGTCGGCCAGCGCCTGTTCGTAGTCCTCGGGCCGCGCCAGGGTAATTGTGCCGCATGCGTGGAAGCGGTGACCGCGCGTGGTATTGCCGGTGGGCAGTCCGAGAATGTTGCCGTGCTCGCAGTTGTCGCCGAGCATCGCCACCACCCAGTGGGCCGGGCGCACGAACTCCTCGCGGCTCGCGCCCCAGCGCATGCGCTTGGGGATCGGCAGGTCGGCCAGGCTCTGCCGGATGATCTCGTTCAGCACCTCGGCGGCCCTGGCGCCCGGCGCGGTGCTGCGCAGGCCAAGGCGCGGGCCTTTCGGGGTGTCGAGCACCTCGAGCTGCCCGGGCTCGACGCCCTGCTTCTGCGCGAAGCCCGCGGCGGCCTTCGTCCAGTTCCCCTCCGCGTCCTTCGCCTTGTCCGCCGGCGGGCCGAGGGCCTCCACGGCCTTGTCGGGCGCCGCCAGGCTGACCGCGTCCACCAGTACCGCGAGGCGTCGCGGCGTCGCGAACCACTGCACGTCGCCGTGGCCGAGATCGCGCTGTGCGAGCCCGCTCACCACGCCGTCGCGAAACGCGAGGCCGAGCGCCTTCAGTGCCTTCGGCGGGAGCTCCTCGGTGCCGATCTCGACCAGGAGTGTCGCTGTACTCACGCTCCCGCCTCCTGTGCGACGCGGGCCAGCGCTTCCTCGCGCAGGGCGTCCTCCGCCAGCGGGAAGCCGAGCGCGGCACGCGCGTTGAAGTACGCCTGCGCCACCGCGCGCGCGAGGGTGCGCACGCGCAGGATGAAGCGCTGGCGCTCGGTCACGGAGATCGCGTGGCGGGCATCGAGCAGGTTGAACGCGTGGGAGGCCTTCATCACCATCTCGTAGGCCGGCAGCGGCAGGTTCTTGTCGACCAGGCGCAGGGCCTCCGACTCGCAGTGATCGAAGAACGCAAAGAGTTGCGCGACGTCCGCCTCTTCGAAGTTGTAGCGCGACATCTCCACCTCGTTCTGGAGGAACACGTCGCCGTAGGTCACCCTGCCGGCGGGGCCGTCGGACCACACGAGGTCGTACACGCTGTCCACGCCCTGCAGGTACATCGCGATGCGCTCGATGCCGTAGGTGATCTCCCCCGTCACGGGGTAGCACTCGAGGCCCCCGGCCTGCTGGAAATAGGTGAACTGCGTGACCTCCATGCCGTTGAGCCAGACTTCCCAGCCCAGCCCCCAGGCGCCGAGGGTGGGCGATTCCCAGTTGTCTTCCACGAAGCGGATGTCGTGGATGGCGCTGTCGATGCCGAGTGCCGCGAGGGACTCGAGGTACAGATCCTGGAAGTCGGCCGGCGAGGGTTTCATCACCACCTGGAACTGGTAGTAGTGCTGCAGGCGGTTGGGGTTTTCGCCGTAGCGGCCGTCCGTGGGGCGGCGCGAGGGCTGTACGTAGGCCGCGTTCCAGTTCTCGGGACCGAGCGCGCGCAGGAACGTTGCGGGGTGGAATGTGCCTGCGCCCACTTCCATGTCCAGCGGCTGCAGGACCACGCAGCCCTGTTCGCCCCAGAACTGTTGCAGGCGCATGATCAGCGCCTGGAAAGTGAGAGTGTCGCCGTCAGTCGCCACGGGATAGTCCGTTTGGTCCCCAAAAAAGGGCGATATTATACAGGCACTTTCACCCGCACCAGAAGCGATTTGCCGTGGTAGAGTGCCCTCGACTCCGTGGTTCCAGCCCCGTTCCGGGTGATTAACGCATGATGTTCGGCAAACTGATCGGCGGCCTCCTCGGCCTGCTCGCCGGTGGCCTCATCGGTCTCGTGATCGGTGTGGTCGTCGGCCACTTCTTCGATACTGCGCTCGCGGGCAACCTGCGCCGCTTCGCCCCGCAGGCGATCGCCCGCATCAAGCGCGTCTTCTTCGAGACGACCTTCCAGCTCGCGGGATACGTGGCCAAGGCCGACGGCCGTATTTCCGAGGAGGAGATCGCCCACACGGAGCAGTTGTTCAACCAGATGGGCCTGGACAGCGAGCGCCGCCGGGAGGCCATCGCCCTGTTCAAGCGCGGCGCCGAGCCCGGCTTCGCCCCGGAGGTCGCCGTGGGCGACTTCCTGTCCGTGGTCGGGCGCAACGCCGCGCTGGCCGAGGCCCTGTTGCTGTTCCTCATCTCCCTCGCCCACGCCGATGGCGAGCTCGAAGCCGCCGAGCACGCCGCCATGGTGCAGATCGCCGCCCACCTCGGCGTGGACCTGCGCCGCTTCAATCGCCTGCTGCACATGGCCCGGGCGCAGCAGCAGTTCCACGACCACGGCCAGCAAGCGGCCGGTGGCGGCACCGACCTGCACGATGCCTACGCGGCGCTCGGTGTTGAACCGGGCATTTCGGACCGCGACCTGAAGCGGGCGTATCGCAAGCTGATGAGCGAGAATCATCCGGACAAGCTCAGTGCCCGTGGAGTGCCGGAAGAGATGGTCAGGCTGGCTACGACCCGTTCGCAGGAGATTCAGGCGGCTTACGAGATTGTGAAGAAGAGCCGTGGTTTGAAGCGCTAGCTGCTTTCCTGATTGTGGGGGATCGTGAGATTTGCCGGGCTTTGGGTTGGTGGCTTAAGCGTTCTCCGGGCGCCGCGGTGTCGTGTAGCCATTTTATCGTGGGATAACTATCGTGAGGGCTGCCGGGCTTTTGGTCTGGTGGCTTGAGTGATACCCGGGCACCGCGGCGTCGTGAAAGTTCCGGCGAGGCGGGAAAAGCAGCCTCGCCAGAACTTCCCCGCCACCGCGTCGCCCTGCCTGGGCGCTTTACGTCACTATCCAACGCTTGGCGGGTTCTTGCGCTCCGTTGGCCGGCCCGCGAGCGGCCGACTTCCCTGCTTAAAAACGCGGCCCTCCGGGCTGCCCTCGGTCAGTCGCGAGCCCTGCGGTCTCGCTCCACTCCCTCGGCACGTTTTGAACAGCAGGGAATTCGACCGCTCGCGCGCCTTTTCTCAGTGAATAGAGCCAGATCGTCGTCCCCGCGAAAGCGGCGGTCCGACGTCTCGGGACCCAGAGACTTTGCGCACAGAACGAACTAGCTCCATCTGGCGATGCAAGGCCCCGGGACGGGATACCTCGTCGCGCAGCCGTCAAGGACGCGCCGAAGGAATGGCGCGAGACTCCGCAGGAGGCTCGCAACTGACTGAGGGAAGCCCGGAGGGCCGCGGACAGCGGAGCGAGGAGGTATCCCGTCCCGGGGCCGCAGGCCCTAAAGAATAACGTTAGAGAACAGGCGGGGCTAATGCAGTGTCACAAACGCCAAAACGCCGGTGTAAAGATAACCAACAGCGTAAAGATCTCAAGGCGCCCCAGCAGCATGGTGAAGCACAGCAGCGCCTGGGCGACTTCGTTGATCGAGCTGTAGTTCGCCGCGGCTTCACCGAGGCCCGGGCCTAGGTTGTTGATGGCCGCGGCAACCGCGGAGAAGGCGGTGGTGAAGTCGAGGCCCGTGGCCATCAGCGCCAGCATCATGATGAGATAGGTCGACGCGTACACCGCGAAAAAACTCCACACCGCGCTGACGATCGAGGCCTCGACGCGACGCCTGCCCACCTTCAGCGGGATCACCGCATTGGGATGCACAAGCTGTTGCAGTTCGCGCAGGCCCTGCTTGTAGATCAACATGATGCGCATCGCCTTGATGCCGCCGCCCGTGGAGCCCACGCAGCCGCCCATGGAGGAAAACATCAGCAGCATGATCGGCAGGAAAGACGGCCACATGGCGTAGTCCTGTGTGGCGAAGCCCGTGGTCGTGGTGAGTGAAACCGCCTGGAACAGGCCGTGAATCACGCTCTCGCTCGGCGACAGCGTCTCGGTCACGAACAGGTAGAACACGGTGATGCTGATCCCGACCAGCAGGATGCCGAAGAAAAAATTGGTCTCCGAATCCTTGCGGTAGGGCGTAATGCTCAGGCGCCGCCACGCCAGGTAGTGCAAACCGAAATTGATGGCGGAGATGATCATGAACACGGTGCACACCAACAGCACGGCGTCGCTCTCGAAATAACCCATGCTGGCGTCGTGCGTGGAAAAGCCGCCGATGGCCACGGTCGAAAAGGCGTGCGCCACGGCGTCGAAGGCCGACATGCCCGCGAGGTAATAGGCCACCGCGCAGGCGATCGTCAGCGCGACGTAGACTTTGGTCAGCGCCTTGGCCGTCTCCGTGATGCGCGGCGTCAGCTTGGTGTCCTTGGAGGGCCCGGGTGTTTCGGCCTTGTACAGCTGCATGCCGCCGATGCCGAGCATCGGCAGGATCGCCACCGCCACGACGATGATGCCGATGCCGCCGAGCCATTGCAGCAGCTGGCGGTAGAGCAGTATCGAGGACGGCAGGTTGTCGAGCCCGACGATGACCGTCGCGCCCGTGGTGGTGAGTCCGGAGATCGACTCGAATACGGCCTCGGTAACGTTGAGATCCAGGTCGTTGCTCAGCAAAAACGGCAGCGCGCCGAACAGGCCCAGCACGGTCCAGAACAACGAGGTGATGAGGAAGCCGTCGCGAATGCGCAGTTCGTGGTCGGCGTTCCTGACGGGCAGCCACAGTGCGAGGCCGGAGAAAAACGTGATGCCCAGGGCGAGGAAAAAGCCGCGCTGGGAGCCGTCGCCCTCGACCAGCGCCGTGAGGATGGGCACCCACATCGCGGTGGAAAACACCATCAGCAGCACGCCCAGGATCTTGGAGATGACGGAGAAGTGCACGGTCAGGGGAAGAAGCCGAAGCCCACGGCGAACAGCTTCTCGACCGCGTTGATCTTGCCCCGGTCCACGAGAAACAGGATCACGTGGTCATCCTGCTCCACCACGATGTGGCCGTGGGCGATCAGCACCTCCTGCCCGCGCACCACCGCCCCGATGGTCACGCCTTCCGGCAGCTTGATCTCGTCGAGGCGCCTGCCGACGACCTTGGAGGACTTGCTGTCGCCGTGAGCCGTGACTTCGATGGCTTCCGCCGCACCGCGGCGCAGCGCGTGCACGGTACTGATATCGCCGCGGCGCACATGGGCCAGCAGGCTGCCGATGGTGATCTGCTGCGGCGAGATGGCGATGTCGATCTCCTCGCCGACGAGGTCCGCGTAGGCCGCGTTGGTGATGAGTGTGATCACCTTCTTCGCCCCGAGGCGTTTGGCGAGCATCGACATCATGATGTTCGATTCATCGTTGTTGGTCAGGGCACAGAACACGTCGGTCATCTCGATGTTCTCGCCCTGTAACAGGGGCGGCTCCGTGGCGCTGCCGTGCAACACGATCGTGTGGCGCAGTTGTTCGGAGAGTACGCGGCAGCGCGCGTAGTCCAGCTCGATCACCTTGACCTGGAACTCTCCCTCCAGCGACTGCGCGAGCGTGGCCCCGATATTGCCGCCGCCGGCGATCATCACGCGCTTGTAGGGTCTCTCGGCCTCGCGCAGTTCCGCCATGACCTTGCGGATGTCGCGCCTCGCGGCGATGAAGAACACCTCGTCATCCGCCTCGACCACGGTGTCGCCCTCGGGGAGTATGGGCCGGTCCTGGCGGAAGATAGCGGCGATACGGGTGTCGACCTTCGGCATGTGGCGGCGGATTTCACTCAACTTCTGCCCCACGATCGGCCCGCCCTCCACCGCGCGCGTGGCGACGAGGCGCACCCGGCCCTCGGCGAAATCCAGCACCTGGAGAGAGCCGGGATAGCGGATGAGGCGCCGTATGCTCTGCGTAACGAGTTGCTCGGGGCCGATGATGACGTCGACGGGTATCTGGTCGCGGGCAAACAGCTGTTCCTGGTGCGACAGGTAGTTGGGTGAGCGCACGCGCGAGATCTTGGTCGTGGTGTTGAACAACGTGTAGGCGACCTGGCACGCCATCATGTTGATCTCGTCCGAGTTGGTGACGGCGATCAGCATCTCGGCGTCTTCGGCGCCGGCCTTGAACAGCGTGCTCGGGTGGGAGGCTTCGCCGGCCACGATGCCGATGTCCAGGCGGTCCTGCAGGCTGCGTAGAACGTCCGGGTCCTTGTCGACGACGATGATGTCGTTCTGCTCGATAGCCAGGTGTTCGGCGAGGGCGCCGCCAACCTGGCCGGCACCGAGGATGATGATTTTCATGGCTCGATGAGCTCGGTTCCTGCCGGGGGGCCTTGCGTTGTCAGCACCTTAAAGAAAAGCCCTGGGTTTTGTAAGTCTGGGGGGGGTGTATTTGTGCACAAGTATTCGCCCAACCTGTCATTCCCGCGCAAGTTGTAATCCAGCGGAACCAGGGAGACAGAATCCCGACATCAAATTGCGCAACACCCGGGCAACTTCCGGACCAGCGCGCCTGCCTTGACGATCACTGGATTTCCGCATTCGCGGGAATGACGGCAGCAGGTTGGGCTTTAATTGCCGGATGGTCAGGCTTCCTTGGCCACCATCGAGTAGTACAGGCCGTCCCCACCGGCAACGTCGGGCAGCAGCTGCTGCCCGAACGGCGTCGCAACTGCGCCCTCCAGTGCCAGTGGCACAATCCCGGCGTCGTCGTGCTGCGCGACAAACGCGCTTACCACGGCGTCGTTTTCCTCTGCAAATACCGAGCATGTGGCGTACAGCAGGCGACCCCCCGCTTGCAACAAGGGCCACACACCTTCGAGGATCGCGCGTTGCTGCGCGGCGAATGCCGGCAGGTCCGCCGCCCTGCGCAACGTTTTCACGTCGGGGTTGCGGCGCACCACGCCGCTTGCCGAGCACGGGGCGTCGACGAGTATGCGATCGAAGCTCGAAGGTGCGAGCTCCGCCGGTGGTGCCGCGGCGTCGCCCTGCAGCAGCGTCGCAAACAGGTCCAGGCGCTCGAGGTTTTCCTCTACCCGCGCGAGCCTTTCGCCGTCGACCTCCAGCGCTACGAGTTCCGCGAGATCCGGCGCGAGCTCGAGTATGTGGCAGGCCTTGCCGCCGGGCGCGGCGCAGGCGTCGAGCACGCGCTCGTCGGGCTGTGCGTCCAGCAGCGCCGCCGCAGCCTGCGCGGACTCGTCCTGCACGCTGACGTCCCCGCTGCCGAAACCGGGGACGGCCGCGACGTCCCGCGGCGCGGCGAGGTAGACGGCATCGGCACCCTGCGCGCCCGCGCGGGCCTCGATGTCCTGCGCGGCAAGAATGTCGAGATACGCTTCCCGCGTGCCGCGCCGGCGATTACAGCGCAGGGTCAGCGGGGGTTGTGCGTTATTTGCCGCGATGATCGCCTCGGCCTGTTGCGGCCATTGCTCGCGATACGCGCGGTACAACCAGTCCGGGTGGGCAGCCAGCGCCGCGGCGGGGAGTTGCTCCAGTAATGCGTCCCGTTCGCGCTGGTAGCGCCGCAGCACCGCGTTCAGCAGGCCCTTCGCCCAGGGCTTTTTCAGCGCGCGGGTAGCATCTACCGTGGCGGAGACGGCGGCGTGGGCCGGAATACGGGTGGCCTCAAGCTGGTACAGTCCGAGCATTGCCAGCGCATGAATATCGCGGTCCTTGTCCTTCAGGGGCTTCGTGAACAGCAACCCCAGTAACGCATCCAGGCGCGGCGCCATGCGCAGCGTGCCGTAGCACAGTTGCTGTAACAGCGGCCTGTCGCGTTCGGGAGTGCGCTGCAGTGCGTCCGGCAGGCCGCGGTTGAGCGAGTGACCGCCGAGCACGCCGGCAACCACCCGCGCCGCGTTCGCCCGGACGTCCCTGCTCACGCGTCGACCGGCAGGGCGAAGCGTGCGCCGGGCGCGAATTGCCCGGCGCGGGCGGCGAGCACCTGCGCCGCCGCGAGCACCTTGCCGCCGGGCAACTGCAGCGACTCAACCAGCAGCTGGCCCTGGCCGCAGTGCACCGCGATACCGCTCTCCCCCGCCGCGGCGATCTCGCCGGGCGCGCCACTGCCCCAGTCCAGCGGCTGCGCCTGCCAGATGCGCACGCGTTCATCACCGAGGTACGAATAGCACACGGGGAACGGGTTGAAAGCGCGCACGCGGCGCTCGAGCTCCCGGGCATCGCAACGCCAGTCGATCTGCGCCTGGGCCTTGCTGATCTTGTGGGCGTAGGTGGCGTGGGCGTCGTCCTGCACCTCGGCGTGCGCCTGGTGGCCCGGCAGATCCCGCAGGACCCGCAACAGCAGCGGTGGCCCGATGCGCGCGAGGTCGTCGTGCAGGTCGCCGCCGGTTGTCCGCGGCCCGATCGCGCAGGTGTCCTTTGCCAGCATCGCGCCCGTGTCCAGGCCCGCATCCATCTGCATGATGGTGATGCCGGTCTGTTCGTCCCCCGCCTCGATCGCGCGCTGGATCGGCGCCGCCCCGCGCCAGCGCGGCAGGATGGAGCCGTGCACGTTGAGGCAGCCCAGCGGGCAGATATCCAGCACCGCCTGCGGCAGGAGCAGGCCGTAGGCAACCACGATCATCACGTCTGCGCCGAGCGATTGCAGGGCCGCCTGGTCCTGCTCGCCCTTCAGGCTGGCGGGTTGCAGCACCGGCAGGCCGGCCGCTTCGGCGAGGGTTTTGACGGGCGAGGGGGTGAGCTTCTTGCCCCGGCCGGAGGGCCGGTCGGGCTGGGTCAGCACACCGATAAGTTGGTGCTCACTGTCGATAAGAGCCCTGAGGTGCGTGGCAGCGAAATCCGGAGTGCCCGCGAACAGCACGCGCAGGGGGGCGCCGCCGGACGTCATCAGGCGCGGCGGCGCTGGTCTTTCTCCAGCTTCTTGCGGATGCGCTGGCGCTTGAGGGGCGAGAGGTAGTCGACAAACAGTTTGCCGTCGAGGTGGTCCACCTCGTGCTGCAGGCAGATCGCGGCGAGGCCCTCCAACTCGGTGGTGAACGACTCGCCCTCGCGATCCAGCGCGGTGACGCGGATGCGCTGTGGCCGGCTGACGGTCTCGTAGAAGCCGGGCACGGAGAGGCAACCCTCGTCGTACTCGCCCAGTTCGTCGTCGAGCACTTCGTACTCGGGGTTGATGAAGACCATGGGCTGCGTGGCGCCCTCGGATACGTCCATGACCAGCAGGCGCCTGTGCACGTTCACCTGCGTGGCCGCCAGGCCGATACCGGGGGCCTCGTACATCGTCTCGAACATGTCCGCAATGAGTTCGCGCGTGCTGTCGTCCACCGCCTCCACAGGCTCCGCGCGCGTGCGCAACCGGGGGTCGGGGAACTCGAGAATTTCCAGAACTGCCATGGTGTTACGACCTGCTTTGGCGCAAAAACCCGTGAAAAATGGCTGCGTGAATTAGTAACAATTGGGCTTGTCAGCGCTAAATCCCGGCAGCAAACTGTGGGCAAGTATACAACTAATGGGGCGCCCGACGGCAGGCCCCGGGGTGGCTGGGTTTTTCAAGCCCGGCCGCACCGCGGCGACCGGCGGGCAATGCACACGGGGTGTGCCGGGGGCAGCGTGGCCAGGGCTTGGGGCCCTGCGTGCGATTCGCCCCGGGCTGCGCCGGCGAGGCCGGTAGCGACCGGCGCGACGGGGACTCAAAACAATGAATAAACGCCTACTGTCCACAGGCCTTCTGCTGTTGTCGCTGCTGTTCAGCGGCGTGTTGCAGGCGGTGGAACTCAACGACAACGTGCCCGAGACCTATATCGTCAAGAAAGGCGATACCCTGTGGGGCATCTCGGGCATGTACCTCGTGGAGCCGTGGCGCTGGCCCGAACTGTGGGACGTCAACCCGCAGATCGACAACCCCCACCTCATTTACCCCGGCGACGAGCTGTACCTCGTGTGGGTCGACGGCAAGCCGCGCCTGCGGATGCGGCGCGGTCGTGAGGTCAAGCTTACGCCGACCATGCGCGTCACGCCGCTCGACCTCGCTATCCCCATCATCCCGCTGGACGAGATCGGCCCCTGGCTGATGCGCCACCGCATCATGCTGGCCGACGAGCTGAACATGTCCGGCTACATCTTCGCCGGCGACCAGGACCACATCATTTCGGGGCCGGGCGATCGCGTCTTCGGCCGCGGCTACTTCCCCGAGGAGGAGCGCACCTTCGGCATCTACCGCGCGGGCGGTATCTACGTGGACCCGATCACCGACGAGCCGCTGGGCTACCAGGCCATCGACATCGGCAACGCCAAAATCACCGGCAGCGACAAGCATGAAGTCAAGGAGCTGGAGATCACCCGGGTCACGGAAGAGGCGCGTATCGGCGACCGGCTCCTGCCCCTGGAGGAGCGGGTCCTCGACGCGACCTTCCAACCCCGCCCGCCGGACGCGGAACTCGAGGACGCCTTCATGATCGCCGTGGACGGCGGTCTCACCCAGATCGGCGAGATGAGCATCGTGGTGGTCAACAAGGGGCGTCGCGAGGGTCTCGAAATCGGTCACGTGGTGGCCGTGTACCAGGCGGGCGACCTGGTGTTCGACAAGGTCGCCGAGGAAAACGTGCGCCTGCCGGATACCCGCGCGGGCCTCGCCATGATCTTCGAGTCCTTCGAAAAGGCGAGTTACGCGGTCATCCTGAAAGCCAGCCGCCCGCTGAAAGTGATGGACAAAATCAAGAATCCCTAGGGCAGAATAGGCACTCATCGCCGCACGGAAGCGGCGACCGCGCGGAAGACCCGCGCCTGCCCAGGGAAGACCGATGCCTGCACACGAAGGCCCCGGCGCGCATTCTGCGCCGGAGCACACTCTGACACTCGACGATCCAGACTACCCGCCGCTGCTGCGCGTGATTCCCGACCCGCCGCCGGTGCTCCATGTGCGCGGTGACCGCGCCGCGTTGTCGCAACCCGGCCTCGCCGTCGTAGGCAGCCGCAAGGCATCCGCCGCCGGGCTGCGC
>JAUIEP010000085.1 GCA_030428835.1 Gammaproteobacteria bacterium
TATCCGCGTCGGCAATTAACGGCGTGTCGATTGCGGCGCACAGGGTCCGCACCCGCTCTCCCATGTGAGTCGCGGTCAGGTAGCCGGCGTCGGGTTGGGCCAGCAGGCTGGCGCTGGCGCCGTACCCTGTCAGGTAGAGCGCATCGAAACCGAGCCTGTCGGCGACGAGCGCGCTGAGGCCGTCGTACACACCGGGGGCCAGGATGAACTCGCCCGCGTCCAGTTTTTCGCGCAGCGCGGGGTCAGCCATTGCCGGGCGTCCTCATGTGCTGCCCTGGGCCTGGTAAAGTTCTATCTTGGCGGGCGGTGGCGACGGCTTGAATTCGGTTTCGTCCATCATGGCCAGCGCGTGTGCGCGATCTTCCGCCGCGAAGGTGCCGGTCGTCAGGCAGAATTCGACCGTATTGCCGTTGGGATCTTTGGTATAGACCGAATGGCACCAGTTGTGATCGATCTCCAGTACCTCCAGTCCGGCGGCATTCCACTTCCTGCGCCATGCCTCGAGTTCCCCGACGCTGTCGACGCTGAAGGCAAAGTGAAAAGTGGCGCCCGGTGTATTTGCACCTGCATTCAAGTCGTAAATATGGTTCTCCTGGCCGGGTACGTCACACAGTTCCCAGAAGGCGATGAACCGGGAGTCGTCACCGTTGATGCGATAGAAGAAGTGCTTGCCCCAGCCGCCCTCGGGGATCGGGGCGACCTCAACCTTCACGAGTTCGAAGCCCATGATGTCTTCGTAAAAATGGTGGATGGCCTGCATGTCTTCCGCGGCCATTGCCAGGTGATGATAGCCCATGATCCGTTCCCTCTTTGCAGTTTACTTGTCCGTGTCGACCATCGACATGACGTCCGACGAGGCACCCTCGGGCGCCGCGATCTCGACGCACGGGTCGTCCCTGTCGTCGTATTCCAGGCGCAGGGCGCGGCTCATGATCGCGTGCATCATGTAGGTACAGGTGATGTAGGTGAACTCCAGTATCTCCTCGTCCGACAGGTGCGCTTTCAATGTATCGAACAGCGCCTCGGGGACGCGGCCACGCTCGAGCACCAGGCAATCGGTGTAGGCCAGCAGCGCCCGCTCGACCTCGTTGAAGCAGGTGGCGACCGGCCAGTTCGGGATCGCCGCGATCTGTTCCTCCGTCATGCCGACGTCGCGGCACGCCTTGCAGTGTTGCGAGAAGACGAACTGCGAGCCGACGGTGTAACCCGCCCGGATCTGCCCGAGTTCCCGCAGCAGGGGAGCGATCTTGCGGGCCGGGTCGCGGTAGAAGCGAAAGCCGTCCGTGGTGTGGTTGAAAGCGTCGGGAACGATGTTGAACACGGTCCACCAGTTGCCCGGTGTGCCCGTTTGCGTCCCGGGTTCCGTCAGGGGATCGCGCTCGCCGAACAGCATGTCGAAGATGGCATTGGCGTAGGGATTGCCCGCCTCGCGGCCGGCCTCTTTCAATCGCGGCATGGGTTCTTCCCTCGTTCGTGGCGAACAATAATCAATATTATTGATAATCAATAATATTGATCATCGTGCAAGCCGGGGATATAGTCAAGGCATGCCTCAACATAGCAAAACCGCGACGGTCGACCCTGCAATGCTGGATCTCGTGATGCAGGAGGGCCGGTCGCCCCTGATCGCCACCCTGTTCCAGACCTTCCTGTGGCTTGATCGCAACCTGCAGCAGAACCTGGTCGAGCGCGGCTGGGCGCCGGCATCCCGCACGGAGTCGCAGATCCTGCTGCTGGTCGGTTCCGGCGTCACGCGCCAGAAGGACATTGCCCGCGTCCTGGGCCTGAGCCCGCAGGCGGTCAACCAGTCCTCGCTCCAGTTGCTTGAAAAGGGCCTGATCGCGCTCGAGCCCGACCCCGCGGATCGCCGCCAGCGCATTATCGTCATCCCGCCGGACGCGATGAAGATGCACCTCGATGCGGCGGCGATACTGGCCGGCCTGGAAAGCGAAATCGCGAACCGCATCGGCGGAGTCGCCCGGCTCGGCAGGCTGGACCGCCTGCTTGCCGACATCACGATGGACGCCTGCCAGCTGGAGGATCGGGAAGTGGACGGGTGGGTGAAAGCGATCCTGTCCCGCCTGGACGCAAGGAAGAAGCGTGAGGTGGTCTGACCTCGCGGCCGCGGTTGCACGCGGTTCGCCGCGAAGGGGATCCTGGCGCTTACGTAACATCGAGAGACACACGACAGCGATGAAGAAACGAGCCTCGAACAGTCACCTCAATACCATCCCCGGTTTCTTCCTGCCGTACATCGACGAATACTGCGACCAGCTCGGTATCGACAGCGCGGGATTCTGGGAGAGCGCCGGGCTGGCGCGGCATGCATTCCGCCCCCTGCAGGAAAAAATTTCGGAGGATCAACTCTATCGTTTCGTCAGCGCGGCGCTGCGGCAAACGCCGGCCGCGTTTGGCTTCGAAATCGGCGAGAGAATCAGTATCGCGAGTTATGGCCTGGTCAGCCGCGCGGTGATGAGTTGCGGTAACCTGCGCAGGTCGACGGATATTCTCTCGCGCTTTTCGCACCTCGCCATGCCGCTGGTGGAGGTGTCGGGCAGCGCTGCCGGGGACAATTTCGTTGTCGAACTGGTTACCACGTCGAACCATGCCGAGCTGAACCGGGTCATGGTCGAGGCTATCGTGGCGAACATGCGATCGGCCTACAAGCTGCTGGCCGCAACACCATTGGAGATCGAGCACGCGTGCTTCGCTTTCCCGGATCCCGGCTACAGCGCGTCAGTGACTGCTGCGATCGCGAAGAAGGTGACCTTCTCTGCCGACCGGAACCTGGTCCATGTTGCCCGCGAAGTGGCGGAGCGGCCCTTCCTGACGGCCAGCCAGACAGAGGAGGCGCTGAGCCTGCAGGAGTGTGAGGTCGCGCTGCGGCAATGCCAGCGTTTCAGCGAGCAGGTCAGGGACCAGATCCGCCGTTGTCTCGATGCCAGCCCGACGTCGTTCGAAGTGGCGAGGCGACTGCACATGAGCGAGCGATCCCTACGGCGACTGCTTGCCAAGGACGGCGCCAGCTACCGGGCGTTGATGCAGGAAGTGCGGGAGTCACAGGCAAAATACTACCTGGGGCAGACGGGACTCAATATCGCCCAGGTCACCGCGAAGCTGGGTTATGTTGAGACATCGAATTTCCGCTCCGCCTTCAAGCGGTGGACCGGCCAGTCCCCCTCCGTCTGGCGCAACGCCAATACCGGCACTCGCTGAAGTCCCTGCGACCCGCGGGGCAGGGCGCGCCGCTCAACGACCCGCCAGCCGGGTGAATGTGAGCGGGAGACCGTCTGTCGGAAAGGTCAGCGGAACGTTGTTGTACCGGTACCGCGCCATGCCGTCGTCCCTGCCGACGCGGTATTGCCTTAGCAGGTGATAGAGAAAGGTCTTGCCCTGTACCTCCGCGAAGTGCAGCCCCAGGCATTTGTGCGCGCCGCCGCCGAAGGGGATGTACTGGTAGAAGTTCTGCTTGTCCTCGCCGCGTTCGGGGGCGAAACGCAGCGGGTCGAAGCGGGTGGGTTCGCTCCAGTACTGCGCCATGTAGTGGGTGAACAGTGAGGAAATCGCGACCGGCGTATTTTGCGGAAAGTGGTGGCCGCCGAATTCGAACTCGACCAGGGCGTGGCGCGGCATGATCGCCAGCGGCGGGTACATGCGCAGCGCCTCCTTGATGGTCCAGCCCGTCTTGACCAGTTGTTCGAGATCGTCGAGCGTGAGGTCTTCCTTGTCGAGGCCCGCTACCTCGGCCCGCAGTTCCTCCTGCCATTCCGGGTTCGCGGCGAGCGCGTACAGCGTGCTGCACAGGGTGCTCGTGGTCGTATCGTGCGCCGCGAACAACAGGAACAGGATGTGGTCCCGGATCTCCGCGGGGCTGAAGAGCCTGCCGTCGTCATCCGTCAACTGGCAGAACTGGGTGAAGATGTCCCGCCCGGGTGCTGTGCGTCGCGCTTCGATTTCGCCGAAGATGAATTCCGAGATGGTCCGGTTGCCCCTGACCCCTTTCGCGTAGGGCGAGAACCAGATCGCCTCGCGCTTGAAGAAGTCCGTGGTGCCGGCGACGATGGCCTCGAAGGCCCGGTTCAGTTTCGCGGCGTCCGCGCCTATCTCCGTGCCCAGGAACACCTTCGCCCCCGTGTCCAGCAGCAGGCCCTTCAGGAAGTCCTTCGTCCGGACGGTGTTGCCGCTCGGCAGCGCCTCGATACCCGCTCGCAGTACCGGGCTCATCAGTTCAAGGTGCCCCTCGATTGCCTCGCGCTTGAACGCGGCCTGCAGGATTCTGCGTTTCTGTTTGTGGTCGGCGAAGTCGCGCTCGAGCAGGTTGTTGTCGAACAGCCCGCGGAACGTGATGTCCCAGGCGAGGAAGTTGGAAAACATCCTGTCCTCGTTCCTCAGCACCAGTTCGTTGGCCTCGGGCCCGAGCAGGAACACGATCTCCCCGATAGGGCTCTTCTGCTTGAACACCGGCCCGTGCTTCGCGTGTTCCCGGTCGAGCCAGCCGTGCAGGTCTTTCAGCAGGGCGAACATCTGTCCGAAGAAGGGCAGGCCGCCGCCTCCCGGAATGTGGGAGAGAACCGGGGCGGGGGTTTCCTGCTGGAACCGGCGAATTTCCGGCAGGTCGTAGCTGGACAGGGCAGCGACGATGTCCGCCTGGCTTTGCGGTTGCTCTTGCGTTTCTGTGTCCGGAATCATCGATAACCCTTGTTGCGATGCGGCCCGTGCCTAGAAGTTGTATTGCAGGTTCAGGTAGACGAGGCGCGGGGCGTCCACGTTGGACCAGTAGGCGCCGTTCCTGAGCGGCGTGCCTTCACCGAAGCTGACCGTCGTTTTGTCCGCCAGGTTTTTGCCGACCAGCGAGAAGATCCAGTTACCTTCGGGACTGGTGAGGGTGGCCGTGGCGTCGTACTTGGTGAAGGCGTCCTGCTGCAGGTAGGGATCGTTCTGTATGGCGATGTAGTACTTGTCGCTGTACAGCAACTCGCCCCGCAGGCCTGCCTCCCAGCCGCTGGCGAATGTGTAGTGGTAGCTGGCGTAGAGCGTTGCCGACCAGTCCGGCGCGAAACGCATCGCATCTCCCTTCGCGTTGCGGGTGTCGGTCGCCGGGTCGCAATCGGCCTCCCGCGACAGGCCGACAGAGCAGCTCGCGCCCGGGAAATCGTCGTAGCGGGCATGCAGGTAGGCGATTGCGCTGCCGACCTCGAGGCTTTCCAGTGCGGCAAAGCGCAGCTCGGCCTCGACGCCCTCGGAGGTCGCCCGGGCGGCGTTCTTGAAGAAGAACGAGTTGGTCGCGGAGTCCAGCGCGCTGACCTGCAGGTCGTCATACTCCGTGTGGAAGAGGGCGAGATTGACCATCAAACGGCTGTCGATGAACGTGCCCTTGAGCCCCGCCTCCAGGCCCTCGGCGTCTTCCGGGTCGAAGTTGGTGTTGTCCGGGGAGGTGGCGGACGCGTTGAAGCCGCCGGCCTTCGTTGCCCTGGTGTAGGAGGCGTAGAGCATCAGCTCGTCCGTGGCATCCCATTGCAGCGAGAAGTTCGGATCGAGGTTGGTGTCGCTGATATTGCGCTGGGGCACATCCGCTGTCGTGAACGGCACGACGCCGAAATTGTCCAGCGCGAGCTGGTTCAGCGGGCTCGGCACCAGGAACTCGGCCTGGAAGCTGAACTCCTGAAGGTCCTTGCTCTCGTCGGAATAGCGGGCGCCGGCATTGAAGCGCAGCGCGTCGGAGACATTCCAGGTCAGCTGCGTGAAGACCGACCACGCCCGGGTGTGCTCCTTGAAATCGCGGTAGGGAATGAAGTCGAACTCCGCGGGCGCCCCGAGCCCGTTACTGAAGTTGAAGTAGCCGTTCGCGCCGTCCTGCCGCAGGTTGCGGTCCATGAAGAAGGCGCCGACGATATAGTCGACGGTCGCGCCGCCGGGCGAGGCCAGCCTGATCTCCTGGGAGAACTGGTCGAACTCCTCGCCGCCGTCACCGTCGGCAAACTGGAAGGTCAGCCAGTCGATCGGCGCCATGGTGTTGGAGACGTACTGGCCGTGGTCATACTGCGAGTAGCCCGAGATCGCCGTGAGAGTCCCGAGGGCTCCCGCGTCCCAGTCGAGTTGCGCGGTGGCGGACTCGCTGGAAATCCTGAGATAGTGATCCTTGTTGGTCGGCTGGAACTGGTTCTGCGCCGCGTCGTATGTGTTCCTGAAGCCGTTGCTGATGACGCCGTCCGTGATGAAGCCGTAGTTGGGGTCGCGGTTGGTGTAGTCGTCGATGATCGGCGTTTGGTTGTTGTTCGGGCCGCCGACGATGGCGCCGGGCTGGATGGCGTAGCCGCCGTACCAGATGCCCTTGCGTTCGGTCTCGCCCGTCTCGAGCTTGAGGAAAAGGTCGACTTCATCCGTCGCCTGCCACAGCGTGCCCAGCCGGACCACGCTGAATTCCAGTTCGTTCTGGTTGTCATTGCCGTCCAGCATGGTCACGCCGTCGGCGGCCAGGCGGCTGTTGGTCGCCAGCCAGCCTCCCTCTTCGTTGTGCTGTGCGGTCAGGCGGGCGAACAGGTTGCCAGCGAGCGCGCCCGACACCGCGCCTTCCACGCTGTAGCCGTCGTTCTCGACCTCGTAGCTGGTGCGCAGGTAGGCGTCGGTCTCCTCGGTCGGGCGCCGGGTCGTGATCACGACCGCCCCCGCAACGCTGTTCTTGCCCTGCAGGACGCCCTGTGGCCCCTTGAGCACCTCCACCCGCTCGATGTCGAGGAAGGGCGATGCGAACTGGTAGGCGCGGCTGAGGTAGACCCCGTCGATATACATGCTGACCGCCTGTTCGGCGGCGGGGTTGGCGGCGCCGGTGCCGATACCGCGCATGGTGACGGCGGGCGCGCCCGGGCTGAGGCCGAGGTTGACGTTGGGTAACCGGTCAACCAGGTCGTCAAAGCGGAAGATGTTGTTTTGTAGCAGGCTGTCACCGGATACCACCTGCATGGAGATCGGTACGTCCTGCAGTCCTTCCTCCCGCTTCTGTGCGGTGACAATCACCTCCTCCAGTACGGGCGCGGCCACGGCGTGATGGACACCCGGCAGCGCGCAGGCCGCCAGCACCGCGGCGATGGGTTTCAGCTTCAGGGCGTTGTGCATCGTGACGGCTCCTACTGCTCGTCCTGGTTGTTGTGCGGGGTGCCCGGGTCGCGACTGCGGCTGGTGGAGGCGCCGTAGTCCACGAAAATGGGCGAGGACCAGGCCCGCTCGTTGACCGGCGCCAGGCAGTCGTCCGCCGGGTCGGTAAACACCTCGCTGCCGTAGCAGGGATCCACGGCCACGCACACGCCCTGTGCATCGTACTCGCAGCGCAGGTTCGCGCCGTTGAGCGCGTCGGAGGCGGCCTCGATGGCGCGGACGTAGTACACGGCGTCCCGCTCGCCGGCCGCGTACGCGTCGTCGCTGAAACTGAAACTGCAGCCCGTCGGGTCGGGAGGGCAATCGTGCACCAGCCACGGGTCGTGGATCAGGCCTGCGACCGGTTCGTTCGCTTCCCGCTGCGGCGTGATTTTCACGATTTCGATGCGTTCAATCACCTTGCGTTGCTCCGACGGGTTGTAGCATTCATCGAGGCACAGGGAGGCCAGTCGCTCGGGACTCAGGCCGTCGCGGCTGTGCTGCGGGCAGCCCGGCTGCTGTTCCCAGTCGCCCACGGCCTTGACGTGAAACCGCGGGCTGCTGGCCGCGTTCAGTGCCGAGCCCATGGGATAGCTGGCGCCGTCGTGCTGCGCATCGAACCACAACAGGATGCGGTCGCCGCTGGTGCCGTAGACCTGGCGCCTGCCGACGGCGGACCAGATGGCGTCGCGGGTGCGGCCGGGTGCGTGGACGGCCACCAGCCCGCCCGAGGTAAAAAAGGAATTGATGCGATCGCGCTCGGCGCGGTCGAAGGTCGCCAGCATGCTGGTATCCACGGGGTCGGGAAACGCGGGTGGCGCCGGGGGTGGTCCGCCCGCCAACCGGGGTCGGTTGTTGGACCAATCCAGGCCGACATCGATAAAGCCCGTCGCGTCCGTCATCGCGTGCCGGTAGATTTCCTTGTAGCCGGTACCGGCCCGGGCGCTGTGATTGTCACTGGAGCCGATAACGCCGAAGCGGAAGCGCTGCACGGGGCCCGGCGTGTCGAACTTGCCCAGGGCCAGCATGTACTGCAACGACCCCAGCGGGCGGTAGTTGAACGCGGGGAGGAAACAGTCGCTGCACTGACCGGCGTCCAGCCAATCTTCCACGGCGGCACCCGGCACCACGTGAAAGCCCGCGTTGCCCCGCTGCGTGTAGAGCTCGCGCGTTTCCTTCGCCCGCGCTGCGCACACGTTGTCGCCCTCGCCAGAGGCGAGGCAGCGCTCGCGGATGATCTCACCGGCGCGCCAGCAGGAGGGCAGGTAGCCGGGGCCGGGAGGCGGGCACTCCGGTTCGCCGTCTTCACCGCGCGTTACCGCCCGCCAGGGGCGGTAGACCTCGGCGCTGCCGTGTCCGGAATACACCTCCATCAGGAACTGGCGGTTGGGATCGTGGCCGACGGGGCCGAGTTGCTTCTCCCAGGAAGAGCCCGGCGGCGTGTAGTTGCCCCACGTTGTCCCGTGGGGAATCACCAGGGAGTCGATCCCCCAGTCGTCGAGCTTCGCAAAGAGTTCGGCCGGTGTCGCCGCGGATTCCATGCAGTCCGCCGGCATGTCCCGCACGGGCGTGTCCAGGGGGCAGGGGTGCTCCCGCGCTTTGGCCGTCTCGCGGAAATAGCGCCCGGCATTCAGGCCGTGCCGGGTGCGCTCGAACAGCAGGTTCAGCGCGGTGCCGATCGCGGGGATGGCGGCGAAGTCGCCCTCCCGCGAGGGCGGCGGCCGCGCGCTGATCGGCCGTGTCGTAATGTCGTTGTCGTCGAGGCCCCGCAGTATCACGTTGCGGTGGCCGTAGTGGTTCTCCGGGCTGTCGCCCATCTGCGTCCATTCCCAGCCGAGGAACGCGACCGTATCGGGATGCGCGGGATCGGCGTTGACCGCGTTGCACGCCCGGATCGAATCGATCGTCTCCCGCCAGCGCCTGGGTGTGAGTTGCTCCGCGTGGTCGTTGATGGACCAGAAATCCAGTGCCGAGCAGTAGCGGGCGAAGTCGCAGGCATCCGCGGGCGGGCGGGAACCCTCGCCCCCCATCAGCGCGAGGCTGGTGATGAACGCGTCGCCGGAGAAGGTGGTGTGAACGTGGAAATCGCCGAACAGGATCCGGGAGCCGGCATCAATGGCGCGACGGTCATTGCCCCCGGCAGCCGCCGGTGCGACGGCCCGCTGGTCGGCCTGCTGCTTGCGCAGTACATCCGGGGGAATGGGTATCGCCGAAACACGGCCCGCGTCCTCGCTGTCGCCGAACAGCCCCGCGCCGGCCATGTACAGCAGCGCCGCCCCGCACAGCGTGAGGGTGAGAGTTACCAGCAACAGGGTCTTCACGATCTTCATAGGAAGCCCATCGCTTGCCGGTCGGGAAGTGGTGTCCGGAACTGCGCTGTCACAACTCGTCGCCGTTCTCCTGCCGTTGCAACGGCCAGTGCCGCGGGCAAAAGGGCGGAGTACCCTCCGTGTGCTCGGTCTTCTTGTAACGTTATGGATACTGCGCGTGCATTGTCACCAGCGATGTCCGGCCTTGTATAGTCTGGAAGCGGCACGATAGGGGTGATTTCCGGCCATTTCCGCGACTGGCGCGGTCAGGGCTGCACACTGCATTAGTGTCCCCATGGTCCTTCTATCCGCCTTATACTTCGCCTGCCGCCTCACTATCAGGTGCACGGCTCGCTGTACGGGAATCGAGTGGCATCATGAGCGGGTGGGGGGGCGAACTGCATCTGACCAACTGCCCCGACTACGACCGGCACTACCGCGGGACCATGCTGAATGCCATTGCTGCCGACTTTTTCCCGGGACCCGCAAACAGAAAAATCCCTCCGCCATTCCATCAAGGACGGCGTCGCTTTCTCCGTGATGACGGGGTCCAGCGAGAGCTACTTCTCCGCTTTCGCGATCTTCCTCAAGGCGAGCACGCCGCAGATCGCCCTGCTGGCGTCGCTACCGCCCCTGCTGGCGTCCTTCGCCCAGATCGTCGCCGTATTCATTGGCCAGTACACCGGCGCCCGCAAGCGGATCGTCGTTGTCGGGGCCGTCGTACAACTCACGGCGCTCGCCTGCCTGGCCCTGCTGCCCGTGCTGGTGCCGGGCAACAGCTTTGCTTACCTGCTCGGCTTCGTCATTCTCTACTTTGTCGGGCCGAACCTCGGCGCGCCCCTGTGGGGCAGCCTGATGGGCGCCATTATCCCGGTCGCTACACGGGGTCGCTTCTTCGCGACACGCACGCGCCTGTCCAGTATCGCGTCCTTCTCGGCGCTGATAGTGGCGGGACTACTGTTGCACTGGTTCAGCGTCCTCTCGCTCACGTATTACGGATTCCTCGTGGTGTTTCTACTGGGTGTGATGGCGCGCGGCGTCTCGGCGTGGCACCTGGCCCAGATGCACGACCCGCCGCACCAGCACGCCCTCGCCGGCGACGTGATCGGGCTTTTTCGCAAAGGCTATTTTCGTGGCGAGCGCAGGTTCCTGCACTTCTCCCTGTTCCAGGGCTGCATGCAGGGCGCGGTCGCCATATCGGGACCACTGGTCGTCGTCTACCTGCTGCGGGTACTGGAGTTCAGCTACATCGAGCTGACCATCAACACCGCCGCTTCCATACTGATGCAGTTCATGGTGCTCAACCGCTGGGGCCGGCTGTCTGACCTGTTCGGGAACCGCATCATCCTGCGGCTGACCGGTTTCATCATCCCGTTTATTCCCCTCCTTTGGACGCTGTCGACGGACTTTTTCTACCTCGTCCTGGTCCAGATGATCAGTGGCCTGGTGTGGTCGGGGTTTTCGCTCAGCGCCTCAAACTTCGTCTACGACCTGACCGAAGACCAGAAACGCGCCGGGCTGATGGCCGCGCACGCCGTTATCACCGCGTTGTGCGTGTTTGTCGGGGCGTCACTCGGTGGCTGGCTTGCCGTTAACCTGCCCAGCGGGGTCACGCTGTTCGGCCACACGTATTCCTGGCTGACACCGATCTACAGTGTGTTTGTTATTGGCGGCATCGTCCGGTTGCTGGTGGCACTGGCGTTCCTGCCGCGGATGAAGGAGGCAAGGGACGTGAAGTCCATGACCTACCACGGGCTGTTTTTCCGGGTGACGCGCTTCTCCCCGGTGTCGGGCCTGATCTTTGAGGCGATTTCCCGGCGCAACCGGCGGAACGAGGATGGGCAATGACAAGCCGAAGCCGCCATGCAATCGCCAGCCTGTCCCGGGCTGCCAACCGACGAGCCCGATGCGTTTTTTGCAGAGCTTGCGCATGGCAGAGGCGGCGGTTGCCGGTCGTGAGAACAGTACATCATTTCAGTGATTCCGCCTGATGCGTTACTGTGCCTCCACCGGTACATCGGTTCGTTGTCCGATCTGGCAGTAGTGGTACCATCCGGAGGGCGCGCTGAATAATAAGGACGTGTTGGCAACTGTGGCGAATTTGAGTTTTGACACCAAAGTGTTGATCGAGCAGGTCCGCTGCATCGAGACGCAGCTTTCGCCGGATGCCCCACCGGAACCCGCAATCAACAGTGGCTTCCGCAGCCGGGAGTTTGATGACAGGCTCGTGCAGCGAGCGCGATTTCTCGTTGAGCAACGGCAGTGGGGGCCGGCACTCAAGCATGCCGCGGGTACGTGGCGCACCTCAATCGTAGTCGCGTGTGGTGTTGCGGCGCTGTTCGGTGCGGGCGCGACCATCGCGGCAATCAGCGGCGACAGCACCATCAATATCTACTGGCTGCTGATTGTGCTTATTGGCTTCAATTTCCTGTCTCTCGTTCTGTGGATTACCGGGTTCGCCTTCGGCATGGAGCGACTGTCACGGGGCGTGCTAACGCTTGGGTCAAGCTGGCTCGCCAACCTTGTGGGCCGGCGCGACTCGGTTACGGGTGCAGCGGACAAAGCGTGGATGAACAGCAATCTCGGCGGTCGTGTCGGCAAGTGGCGCTATAGTCTTGTCAATCATGGCCTGTGGCTGGTCTACCTCGGCACGGGCTTGCTCGCGCTGCTGCTGGCGCTCACGGTGCGCCAGTACGACTTCGTTTGGGGTACGACGCTGCTGTCGAACAGCGATTTCGTGCAGCTTACGGAGACCCTGGGCCTCACTCTGCAGACACTGGGTTTTGCCACGCCAGACGCCCAGCAGGTGATCGAGACCCGCATCGGCAGCGAATTCAGTCCGGGGGCGGACCACCGTTATCGTTGGGCGCAGTTTCTCATGGGCGCGCTGCTGGTTTACGGCATTCTGCCGCGCGTCGTTCTACTGCTCGTCTGCCGTGGCATGCTGCGCGCAGCACAGGCCGGCTTTGCGCTGGACTACTACCTGCCCTACTACATGCGCCTGCGGCAGGGTCTGATGCCGGCCCACGGTGACAGCATTGTTGTCGATGCCGACGACACGGGCAGGGATTTGCAGGACCATGGCGCGGTGCCGGTGCTTACACACGCGCAAGTCTCGCGCATACCAGAAACAACATTCTGGATAGGCGTCGAGCTGCGCGAGGGGTCGGACTGGCCTCCCTCACAGGTCAGCAGCGAACGTGTTCTGGGCCATATCATCGACTCGGTGTCGCAAGAGGAGGTTATGCAACGCCTGCAGGACAACACGGCGCGGGAGATCGCCATTGCGGTCAATGCGGAGCGGGCACCAGACCGCGGGTTGCAGCGGCTTGTGAAAACCCTGTGCGAAAATGCAGAACTGGCATGGCTGGTACTGCTGGAGAAAGACGGCGCCATCACCAGCGACGCACGGCTTGAAGACTGGTACCGCCTGGCCATGAACTGCGACATCGCCGCAGATCACATCATGCAGTCACCGGAGTAACGCAGGTGTCAAACCCGGATTCAGCAGCCACATCAAACGGTGATATCGACCAGCCTCTGCTTGTAGCGGTGGTGGGGCATACCAATACTGGCAAGACCTCGCTTATTAGAACGCTTATTCGCGACGAGAAGTTCGGTGAAGTCCAGGACTCCGCCGGTACGACACGCGAAGTCACCCGCATAGGTATCGGCACCGCGGATGCGGAAGTGATCTCGCTGTACGACACGCCGGGGCTGGAAGACTCCAGCGCACTGCTGGCCGAAATCCGGGCACTGGAGTCACGGCATCCCCAGGCATCGCCGGCGGATATTCTGCAACGCTTTGCTGCCGAGCCCGAACGGCATCCCGAATTCGATCAGGACATCAAGGTTATCCTGCAGGCGTTGCATAGCGACGTCTTGCTTTACATCATCGATGTGCGTGAGTCGGTGCTCGGCAAGTACAAGGACGAGGTCAGTATTCTCGGCAAGTGCGGCAAGCCCATCATCCCGGTGTTCAATTTTATTTCCGACAACGAGGATGGCCTGGTGCGCTGGCGCGAGCAAATGGCGCGGTTCAATCTGCACGCGGCTTTGGAGTTCGATACGGTCGCTTTCGATTTCGAGGCCGAAAAACGCCTGTACCAGAAACTGCAGAGCATGCAGGAGCGCCATTACGATGCGCTGCAGTCGCTGCTGGATTATCGACAGGGAATATGGGACAGGCTGTGCCAGGCCGGCGCACGGCGCATATTTAAATTGTTGCTGGTTATTGGTACCTACCGCCAGGTGGTGGACGAAGGCGCCCCGGACGCTGTCGAGCGCGCCACCGAGCAAATGCGGACGTTCACTCGCAAAGCTGAAGAAAAGGCTCTGAAGGACCTGCTGGGTATTTTCTCCTTCAGCAACACTGACGTCGAACTGCAACAGCTTCCTGTAAAGGACGGCCGTTGGGAACTCGACGTGTTTTCGCCCGCCGCACTGAAGGCCTTCGGCCTCAACGCTGGCTCCAGCGCACTGACCGGCGCGGCCGCGGGTGCGGGAATCGACCTGATGGTGGGGGGGCTGACGCTTGGCACAGCGACTGCGATTGGCGCCGCACTGGGTGCCGGCATGGCTACCGCCAGGCGCTACAGGCAGGAACTCAAGGCGCTCTGGGAGGGCAAGAAGTGGGCCTGCGTAGATGACAACACTGTTGCGCTCATCTACCTTCGGCAAAAGAACCTGCTGGAAAAACTGACGCACAGGGGCCATGCATCGTTGGAGAAACTGGAGGTAACGAGCGCGAGAAAGCAGGCCAGGCTACCGGACGGCTGGTCAAAGATACTGGGGGAGATCCGCCAGCATCCTCAATGGCAGGCAGGCGACGTGGGCGACGCCGACTTCTCGCGGGTGCAGTCTGTTGTAATCGACTGGCTACTGGATGCCGGCGCGTAACCCAGCGTCTCTTCTCTACTGCTCATCCCGCGCACAGCCTTGGCAATAACATTGAACTGACTGCCTCGCACAGCGTGCATCAACTACAAACCTGCCTCGTTTTGCAGCCAGGTATCCAATGCGCTGTTGAGTTCATCGGCCTTCTCCACTGAAAGCCAGTGGCCGCAGTCAAACGACCGCACCGTATTGGCCGGGTTGTCCCGCAGTTGCTGAAGCCATTCCGGCGAATGAAACATCATCGGCTTCTGCGTGGCATAGCCGTAGTAGAACGGAAAGGGCGGGTCTACCGGTGTTAAGTTGCCAAGGCCGCCATTGATACCGAACCAGCGCATGGCGTAGGGCATACTCATGCCCGCGTGAATCTTGGCTCTGATGCTCTTTGCCTGTAGTGCCGTAGCCATCAGCCTGGCGACGCGGTCACCTACGAACCTCGGGCAGATAAACGAGATGGCCAGGACGATCTGGTATGCAAACACCATTGCCTTCTGGGCGGCGGACAGCGAATCCTTCAGTTCCTGCGCGTCAGCATCGCCCACATCCAGGCCGATCATTCTTGCAACACGCGCGGCATTGCGCATGGCGTATTCGTAGCCGAAGACACAGCCCCAGTCATGCGCGAGCAGTATGACCTTGTCCTGCGGACTCACTGCATCGACGACCTTGCCGATGTGTGCCACCACTGTTAAGTTGCACTGAGTTTTGGACCATTCTAACCGGATGTTTGCCGTTTGCGCTGAACCACTTGGTGAGTTAGAAATCCTCCACGGACCAGCAAGATAGCGCGCGCCCTTGGGTGATTATTCAGTGCAAAAGCTGGGTCAGAATTCAGTGCAAATCAGCAGAATTAGCGTAACACAGCCAGCAGGGCGGATCAGCCATGGCGGGCTGACTCATATAGTTGAGTTTCTGGCATTTCCGGGACGCTTCAGCTTTCCGGCCGCGGTTCATATGCCCTACGACTAGCAATTCGATTGGTCGATAGCTAGCGCCGGAGGCGTGCCAAACTTCAGGAGCGCTCGACTAGGTGACGAAAGATCCGGTGCGCGCGAGGCGGTCTAAGACTAGGCCCAAAGTACTAGGCTGACTACCAGCGGATCTCCACCATAAGTGGTGCCCGTTAGAACAACGCTATTTGCTCCGTCGGGTACCTGCACGATTTCGTTTACTTGGTACGTATGGTTATTAAATCTGGGATAGGTAATAATTTTGTCGCCGTTGTCAAACTTTAAAGTACCGTTATCGAATGGGTCATTGCCGTATTTAGTCACTGCGCCACTGATCCGTATGTGTTGGCCAGGTATTAGTCGCTGTGGCAGACGCTGAGATTTCTTGACCGAAGTATTAGCTCCTCGGTAAGTGAGGTTCCAGCCCGGAGCTTGCTGCAGATCGCGACAAAGCCAATTCTCTGGAATCGTTGGCAGATCTTCCATTGTGACCGGCGGTGTGAGTTGATCGCTGAATGACGCTACATCCTCTAAAACGATGCGCGGTTCAACCCAATCACGCAACGAACTCCCATAGGTCTCGAGCAACTCAATCTTCCGTTGGACTTCCTGCAGATCGACATGCGTATTCCAAGCTAAGGCATCGGTTTGAAGATAACGTAAGTTTGCAAGCCGCTCGTCAATCTGATCGTCGATAGTTTCGCAGTCACGAAATACTCTATCAAATTGCCGAAGCGCGGAGATGTCTAGTTTTAAATTCATACCTCTAACATCGCGAACTGGTATGCTGCGAAGGCCTATCGGCGCGGGGACGCCATCACTAGCTACCAAATCATCAAAATTATCCCAGAACGCAAGTAGTTCGGCGACGCCGGTCCCATCGTTGAGTCCAACCCGTGACCGATCAGCTAGCAGCGTTGGTACCGTCCTGACGCCCTTGCAGAAACCTCGCATGGACACTCTTGCGCCTTCAGACTCTGTGCGTATAGCCTCGTGAAACGCAGCGCTCGCACTACTCGTCTTGTACTTGGCAGTTCCTCCCACTGTCAGATCTCTAGCCTCCTTCTCGTGATCAAATTCAAGGGAGTACACAAGAATTAACTCTCCGCCCATTGTAACTCTGTCGACCAACTCGTCACCAAATCTCGTAACGAATGTCCAAGGCGAGGATTCTTGAGCGACATCATTTTTAAGCACAGGATCATCTAGAGTATAGTGTCCGCTTTGGACCCTCTTCCACGCAACCAGATGGATAGTCTTTCGCTCTGAACGAAAGTCTCTTGATGAATGGACTTTTATGTCGCCTCGAACGGCTCCAATGCCAAATTTGGCGCGAGCATTTCCAGTTACAACCCTCGCGTACGATGAACGCGAATTGGTAAATTCAATATCCCATGCGTGGCTTCCCTCTGCACGCCATTCAGCTTTTGAAGTGGCCAAGTCTGCAATCGGAACTCTGACCGTGCGTCCGGTGCTCAGAAAGCCTCGACCAAGAGCTTCCGGGTATGGTTCGGGATCCGCACTGGCGGCAAAATTCAATCCCGGCAGGACGAATCCTAGTCCTCCCAAAGTTGCGCATTCCAAGAAAGATCTTCTGCTCAGGCCGTAAGTACGACCTATATCCTTCGGCGTCGAAGCTAAAAGCTGAACTTCGTAGGGGGAGTGATAATTTTTCATCGGCTGCTCCATTCGCTAACTAGCAGGCTCGGCACAGCAGCCTCGATAATCTATACTGAGCGACTAAAATCCCCAGTGTCAAGACTTCCTGGAATAAAAATGTTCCGCAAATGGCCGAATTCGACGCGCGGTAGCGTGTTGTTGCTTAATCTATCTATAGGTCTGCACAGCCCAGGAGTCTGCTGATCTTATTCATACTAATGCCAGGCCGCGATTCGGCCTGACTGCAAGTGTTCGAGGGCAATATGAGAAACCAACTGGTTTGGATTTCCGCAATGGTGCTGACAGCAGCCGCGGTGGCAGAAGATGCGATCGTACGATCGGTCAACCTGCCGGGCGCCTCGCTTAGCCAGGAACTCACCTACTCTCCGTCGAGGTCAGCGTTCCAAAAGAGTCGCGATGAACGACTGAAGCGCATGAGGGGTGGGGACTACTCCGCCTTCCGGACTCCAGCGGACGACCCTACAGTGGTTGTCAAGACCACTGCGACGAAAGACATAAGATGGCGTGGTGTCGGTCTCGAAGCCGGACGAACATATACATGCACTTACAGGGCTGCTGAGGATGCGCTTTGGATGTACGAAGGGGAGGCTGCTGTTATCAAGGATGACGAGCGTTTCAAGAAATGTGCTTACTAGCGGAGCAGCTTTGGCGCCGAATCCGAGGGTCAATTTCATCCGTTACCCACGCGTGCTAACGCCAAATCGCGGCTGGCGTGGGGAGGTCACCCCGGCAAGGCACTAAAAAAATGGTCAAAATGCGGAAGTAATAACGCCAGGAGCGTGCCAGGCGGAGCTGACCTGGTACCAGCGGGCAATTTTTGTCTTGGCATGGGTCGTGAATGAGGGATTACGGAATGATGAATATACGTTTGCTATTGGCTGTCTTGGCGTTTGTCTACTCTGCAGAGCTGCTGTCGGCTGAGGCAAAGTATATCGACAGGCGGAATCGATCAGAGACCACGGTCTATGAAATACACTTCTGCTCTCGTCCGTCTCCGGGCTTCTTTGGCAAACCGGGGCACACCTATGTGGCTTTTTACAAGGCCGAAACGGGCGCGGAGAACATATCATTCAGAGCTTTCGGCGCCACATCATCATCGATTAGCGAAATATTCGGGGGTGATGGCTTTCTGGAACCGGAGTACGCATCGCATCTACGGCAGGATTGTCTTGTAGTTCAGGTGAATTCAGATGTCTACGAAACCGCCTGGTCGGCCGCCTCGCCGCTGTTCATGAAGCCAGAGTATTCCTATTGGAACTACCACATTACTGACAGTTCGTGCGTGGACTACTCTAGGCGGGTAGCCCACTCAATAAGCCTGAATGTGAATGACAATGAGACGCCGGCTTCGTTCATCACAAAGCTTAAGGAAGATAATGGCTAAAGTGCGCTCGAGGCGGCGCAGCAATCTGTCGAATCCAGTGTAACAATGGAAATATTCCATTCAGACTGGCAGTGCAGGATATAGCTGCAAGTCTCAATGATGATAGGTCAATAACTGCGCTATCCTGGTCACAGGCGTTCTAGATATGGTTATTAAGTTGTAGTTTGGACACACCCAATACACTTTTACTTTTCGCCCGGTATGGCTCGAAGGGCTCAGTGGTTTTACCCGGAAATAGCGAACACATTTAAGTGTCCCCTGGCTAGCTCCACGCGTTGCTAGAGAACTTGACCTCATTTTGGGCTGCCAGACACTCCGCCGGAGACAAGTCTCCGAGGTCACCAGGGGATCGGCTGAATTCTGATATCAACGTGAGAGAAATCCAGGCACTATTTTTCTGTACCATCGCTTGCGTTCAGCGCTTATCTATAATCACTTTTGGTAAGGCAGTTAGTTTGTCCGCCAACTCACTTTCCAAAATCGCCAGTGCCCCGGATGCCGAGAGGCAAAAGAGCAGCGATTTGCTAAGCCACTCACAATCGTTGAGCGAGCTTTCGTTATGATTGTAAGTATTTACACAACCATCTAGGAATCCAAGCAATTCGCTTGGCCAGTGTCTCCGCCAATAGTCTGGTCGGTTTGTAAGTACCCCCTGAAATAGTCCCGCGCAAAGCTGGAGTTCTCGGCCATACTCAATGAGGCAAGGAGAACGACAATGCGCAAATCGAAATTCACCGAATCCCAGATCGTCAGGGTGCTGAAGGAGGTCGAAGGCGGCAGGACAGTGGTCGAGGTCTGTCGGGAACATGGCATCTCAGACGCGACGTACTACAACTGGAAGGCCAAGTACGGCGGCATGGAGGTCTCCGACATCAAGCGACTCAAGGAGCTTGAGGAAGAGAACCAGCAGCTTAAGCGCATGTTCGCCGATCTCAGCCTGAAGCACGAAGTCCTCAAGGACATCGTGGAAAAAAAGCTCTAAGGCCGGCGGCGAAGCGCGACCTCGTGGACTACGCCCGTGACCAGGGTCTGAGCCTGAGATCAGCCTGCCAGATACTGAACCTCAGCCGCTCCGTGTACCGCTACCGGCCCGATACGACCAAGGACCTGTCCGTCATCGAGGCAATCCAGAGTGTGATCGAAGACAACCCGGGCTGGGGCTTCCCCAAGCTGTTCAAGACGCTGAGGCTGCGTGGTTACCCCTGGAATCACAAACGCATCCACCGGGTGTACTGCCTGCTCAACCTGAACAAGCGCCGCAAGGGCAAGCGCAGGCTGCCCACACGTAACCCCGAGCCCCTGGCGGTCCCCGTGGGCATTAACCAGTGCTGGTCCGTCGACTTCATGAGCGACACCTTGCGTGACGGCCGCCGCTTCCGGACCTTCAATGTGCTGGAGGACTTCAATCGAGAGGCACTGGCGATTGAGGTCGACCTGAACCTGCCCGCACCTCGCGTCATCCG
>JAUIEP010000086.1 GCA_030428835.1 Gammaproteobacteria bacterium
GCTGCTTGAGGATCGTAATAATTTGTTCTTCGGTGTAGCGCTTGCGCTTCATATCGGGATCTCCTTAACTCTAAAATAGATGGAAATCCCACATTCTGCATGGCTCGAATTATGGGGATACGGTCAAGCGAGCCCGAACAGTTATCGGAGAAAGAGAAGTACCTTGTCCAACGATTTTACCGGAGTTGGTTTCAACGCATGGAGGCCCAGTTTGCGCTGTACCAATCCGGTATCCTTGATGAAGAGGTTTGGAACCTGAGAAGAGGGTATGCACAAGCTATCTTCAATAACCCGATTGCAAAGGAGTGCTGGAAAGCCGAGAAGTCAAACTCAATGTTCACGAAGGAGTTTATTGCTTCTATCGATAGTGCGGCGGAGAGGGGTATGCCGAATTTTCTGGGAACTGGAGAATAGTGCTCATGGCGAGTAGCCCGATCGCCTGTCAGTGCTATAGTCATCCAAATCTTTGTGAGTTTTCCGTGCCTGGAGCCTGAAGCGCTAGGCGTCAAATGGATTTCGTTATGAACTGGGAAGCAATAGGGGCGCTGGCGGAGGTTTTTGGCGCCGTCGCGGTATTCGCCACGTTGGCCTATCTGGCTGTTCAGGTTCGCCAGAGTAATATCGTTACTCGCGAACAAGCTCAATACCATATGCTTCAAAATCAACTGAGTTACTTTGACAGGCTGGCCGACAGTCCTGAATTTGTGCGTACGGTCTACGGGCAAGGCCAGTCGGAAGAGCAAGTTAGAGAGCGCCAGAATGAAGCCCACGTTGTAGCTCTGTTGTTCAGGTGGAACTGGGAGTATCTGCGTGTCCAGGATGGAATTTACACAGTCGAGAGCTTGCCCGTGGAGGGATTTCGGTGGCAATACCGTACCATTGGCATACGAAATCACTGGGAAGACAAGAAGTCCTGGCTAGATCCCGGCTTCGTGAAGTTTATGGAGACGGAGGTTATTCCGCATGCTGATGAGGCCTAGCAGGTCAAGGGATGCAGGAGCGCCAGGGCCGCTGGCGCGCTGCCGTCGCTGCTGCTTGCAGGGTTAGGGGGTTAAGGAGGCATCGCGCATGACCGAGACGACAATTCGTCGAAGCCTGTGGCTGGCATGCCCATTCAATCTAACGGCGGCACTCGTCTTCGCGTTTCCTGCATCAACTGTCGGCCAGCAACTCGGGTTGCCCGATGACGTCCACCCCCTCTATTCTTTGCTTGTCGCGCTCTTTGTGGGGCTCTTTGGCCTCGTCTATGGCTGGCTTGCGCGGCGCCCTGCAATCGATCGGTCACTGCTGGCTCTTGGCAGTATCGGGAAGCTGGGTGCATTTTTCATCGCCGGATTTCTGTGGCTGGCCGGGGCGGTCCCCGGTGTAGTAGTGATTGTCGCGTTCGGGGATTTGGCCTTTGCGGCGCTATGGTTGAGTTGGCTGGTATCTACCCGGGGGCAGCGTGTCGCCTGACAAGTTACTTAACCTCGTTTTGGCGCTTTGAGCCTCTGTTCCACGGGTAAACCTGCGATGGTCTGCCGTTTATTCGGGCTGTATGTGTCTTGGAGAATCATGTGAAGTTGACCGGTGAGTGTTTTTGCGGGGAGGTTAAATACGAGATAAACGGGATGCTGCGAGACGCCAGATCATGCCACTGCTCTCGCTGCAGAAAGGCTTTCAGCTCCCAGGCGTCTTCTTACGCATTGGTAGATCCTGCTGAATTCAAATGGGTGAGTGGGGTTGAGTGTTTGTCGGAATACAAGGACGACCAGGGCTCCGGGTTGCGATTTTGTAGCCGGTGCGGATCGACTTTATGTGGTATTTACCAGGACGAAGTCCACGGTATTGCGTTGGGTTGTCTGAACGAGGACCCGGGAATTAAAATCGAACGCCACATTTTTACCGGTTCAAAAGCCAGCTGGGAAGTCATTCCTGATGGTGTACCACAGTATGAAGGGTACCCGCCAGATGATGCATAGCAAGCAAATTACAGGTCGCTCTATTTGTACGCCTGGCCTTGCAGACACATGGCCTTTTAGCTGGGTGATACGGTGCGCATGAACATCGAGCAAGCCGAGGATTTTGCCGACGATTGGATCTCCGCCTGGAATGCCCATGACCTGGAGCGGATACTCTCTCACTATGAGGATGACTTCGAAATGTCGTCCCCGGTCATCGTTGAGGCGATGAACGAGCCGTCGGGAACCCTGAAGGGAAAACAGGCGATCTCGGAATACTGGTCCAGGGCGCTCGAAAAATATCCCGATCTGGTTTTCGAAAAGCGGCATGTGCTCCTGGGCGCCAATAGCGTCACTATCATCTACAATGGTGTGCGCGGCCTCTCGGCTGAGGTGTTTCACTTTTCGGGCACCGGCAAGGTGTCGTCAGCGTATGCGCACTATGGCGTCAGCAACCCCTGACGAATCGGGTGTGAAGCTCATGTGCCAGTGAAATAAACGGACCCCGGGCGACGAATGGAAACCAATTACGTACTCATAGATTTCGAGAACGTCCAGCCCAGGAACCTGGAGCTGCTGTCAAAGCATCCTTTCAGGATCCTGGTTTTCGTGGGCGCAAACCAATCCAAGGTGTCGTTTGACCTGGCGTCCGCAATGCAGACGCTCGGCAGTAACGCGAAATACATAAAGATTGCGGGTAACGGGCCGAATGCGCTCGACTTCCATATCGCGTTTTACGTCGGCGAACTGGCGTCGAAGGAGAAGGACGCCTACTTTCACATCATCTCCAGAGACAAGGGGTTCGACCCGCTCATCGCACACCTGAAGTCCAGGGGCTTCAAGGTGCAAAGATCGAGTGATCTCGCCGAGATCCCCGTCTTGAGGGTCTCCGGCACCACGAGCACTGACGAGAAGATCGCCACAATAGTCGCCAACCTGGTCAGCCGGGGCCAGTCGAGGCCGAGGAAGGTGAAAACGCTGCAGAACACGATTAATACCTTGTTTACCAAGAAGCTGGATAACGAGGAAATGCAGAAGATCATGGCCTTGCTGAGCCAGCAGAAATATATTGAAATTAACGGCGGCAACATTTCTTACAACCTGAAGAAAGCGCGCTAGCCGGTGCGGCGGGGGCGACGCTGCCGTTTTGTTCCTTGCCTCCCGGCCGCCGATGGCGCAGATAGATCCAGGTACGCAAATGGAAACCATGCGGGACAAACTGGCCCTGGAGCGAACCAGGCTCGCGAACGAGAGAACGTTCCTTGCCTACGTGCGCACCTCCCTGTCCCTGATCGCCGGGGCCGCCGTGCTGTTCCAGTTCTTCTCGGCGGTCGGCGCCTACGTGGCGCTGGCATGGATTCTGAGTGTGCTGGGCATCGTCGTGCTCGCGGTGGGTGTCTACCGCTTCCATACGGTTCGTGCGGCCCTGCGGAAGGATGTCCCCGACAGTGAGTCCACCTGACGCGCGCCGTGAGAGGCCGCCCGGGCCATTCCGTGGTCTTTTGCTATTGAGCGCGCCCGGTGCGCTCGTGCAGTGGTAGGCGCGTGCGCATCTACCTGGTTTATCTCGCGTACTGGCTGGTCCTCATGGTGCTGGCCGTGGGTAATGGTGTACTGCGCGAGGGCACGTACGGCAGGTACATCTCCGAACTCCGGGCGCACCAGGTCTCCACGCTGACAGGTGCCGCCGTCTTCGGCATCGCGGTATGGCTCTTCTCGAAGCGGTGGCTCCCCGAATCAACGGAGCAGGCGGTTTACATCGGCCTGACCTGGCTGGCGATGACCCTGTGCTTCGAGTTCCTGTTCGGCCACTACGTGGCCGGGCATTCCTGGAGCCGCCTCCTCCAGGACTATGACCTGCTCTCCGGTCGCGTTTGGCCCCTGCTGCTCGCTTGGGTCACGGCCTTGCCGTATATTGTGTACAGGGTCGGCGGTTCCGCCACCTGAAAAACAAGGAGGGTTTGCGGTTGTCCCGACCCGGACGCGGAATGAAAAGAGTCGTAATCTTCGGCAATTCGGGGTCGGGCAAATCAACGCTCGCGCGGCAGTTCGCGGAGACGGATAACCTGCCGCACCTCGACCTCGACACGATCGCCTGGCAGCCCGGCGCGCCGCCGCAGCGCAAGCCGATTACCGAGTCCGGGCACGAGATCAACGCGTTCCTCGCGGCCAATGCGGGCTGGGTCGTCGAGGGTTGCTACGCCGACCTGCTGGAGCTGGTGCTGCCACACGCCAGTGAAATCTTCTTCCTCAACCTGCCCATAGCAGACTGCATCGCCAACGCCCGGAACCGGCCCTGGGAGCCGCACAAGTACGCCTCCAAGGAGGCGCAGGATGCCAACCTCGAAATGCTGACGGACTGGATAGCCCAGTATGATGAACGCGATGACACGTTCTCCAGGGCGGCCCACGAGGCACTGTTTCGCGGTTTCAAGGGCGAGAAAACCCTGTACACAGATAATGCGCGGAGCCGCTAGCGGGCGCGTGCGGGGCGACAGCCCCCGCACCCGGTCAAGAATCCGCGCCGCGATGACATGACACCCATGCAACAGGAAAAAGTGAGCTGCCCCTACTGTGGTGAGATCATCGAGGTGCTCCTGAACGACGAGGAGGCGGGGCAACATTACATCGAGGATTGCCAGGTGTGTTGCAGGCCGATAACGTTCAGCCTCTCGCTGGGTTTCGATGGTCAGTTGCTGGTGTCGGTCCACGATGAAAACGACGCGTTCTAGCAGGGTTTGGTGGTCATGTATTGCGCAGCCAGACCGCCCGTAACGCACGAAAGCCGCAGGTCCCGCCCGGTCCAAGGGAGGCCGCTGAGCACGTGATGGCCGAGACTGATACACCCACCGTTGAGGTTGCGGACGCCGCGGACACCCAGGCCGCCGCCGGGCTGCCCGACGCGCCGGAGGAGGCGCACCAGGCCCTGTCCGAGGCGGGCATCGACCCGGACCGCCTGTCCATCCTGCACCTCGGCCGTCCGCCGCAGTTGCTGCAGCGCCGCGTGGCGCCCTGGGCGCGCAGAATGGTCATCGGCTATTCGCTGTGGTTCCTGCTGTATGTGCTCGATGCTGTCGGCGTTGTCCTCCCTGCACTCGTTTCGGCGGCGCTGTCGCTGGTCGTCGGGCTGATCATCCTGCAGGTGGCCTGCCAGGTGCTGGTGACCGCCACCGAACGCTTCGCGGCCCGCATGAACTGGAGTCACTATGTGGCGGGCACGGTCGCGGAGATCCTCGCGACCCTGCCGGAGTGTGTGGTGATCGCCTTCGTGGTGCCCGTCAGCCCCCTGACGGCGTTCGTGATCACGATGGTGACGATCTACAACAACGCGCTGGTGTTCAGCATCTACTCCTATTTCCTGCCGCGCGACCAGCACGGCAAGTTCATGATGCCCAAGCCCATCACGGATGCGGGCACGCAGATTCTCATCGCCGGGGGCGCGCTCGGCCTGGTGCTGGGCCTTGTGATGATTGTCTTCAGCACGAGCAGTCATCCCAAGCAGGCGTTCGCCCCCGTCGACTTTGCCGTTGTCAGTGTGCTGTTGCTGGCGATATTCGTGGCCTACATGGTCAAGCTGGTCCGCGACCTCGGCCGGGAGGAGGACGACGTGCACGCGGCGCTGGAACTGACCGAGGAGGAAAAGGAGCAACGGCGGACGCTGGTCTACCGCAACGTCAGGGAAAGCTCGCTCGGCATGATCGGAGTGCTCCTGCTGCTCGGCATCCTGGGCGCCTTCCTGGGCGGAGAGCGCGTCGCCCATTTCGCGGAGCTCGCGATAAAGGACCTGCATTTCAACGAGGTGCTGGCCGCCGTGATACTGGCCGCGTTCGCCGGTATGAGCGAGTACGTCATCCTGTGGACGTCACATCGGAAGCAGGAGTACGGCATTGCCCTTGCCAACGCTTTCGGTGGTATCACCCAGTTGCTGTTCCTGATCGTGCCGTTCACGCTTGCGTCGATCGCCGTCTACCAGGCGTTTATCAACCCGGCGCATCCCGATTTCCCGATGGGATTTACAGTGCCCAACATACTGCTGGTGATCTTCCTGTTCCCGACGTTCCACACGTTGGCGGCCCTGCTGGAAAACGACCACACGATGGGCTTGCTGGACACTGTGATCATGGTGGCTATCGTCGCCCTGCTGATACTGCTGCTCGTCACCTACGGTGGCGACCCGGCAGCCTGACCGGACGTTTCCTTCGTTGCTCCCATTAATCACTGTTCTTGTACTGCTCCTGGCGCTGGTCACCCTGCTGCCGTTGTCGCGGTCCGCACACTGGCTGGTTCGCGGGATGGACTTCCCCCGCCTGCAGATCATCGCCCTGGCCGCAGCGCTGCTGGTCGCGGAGCTCGTCCTGTTGGACGTCGGCGATGCGTGGGTGCTGGCGCTCGTCGCGATCACGGCCCTGTGCCTGGCCTGGCACGCCGCCTGGATCCTGCCCTACACACCGTTGTGGCCCCACGAGGTCAAGGCGGCGGAGAATGCCGGCGAGGACCGGCAGCTCTGCGTGCTGGTATCCAACGTGCTCACGCCCAACCGCGGCGCCCACCGCCTGCTCGAGCTGGTGTCGGAGCACCAGCCGGACGTGCTCGTGACGCTCGAGTCCGACCAGTGGTGGCAAGACCAGCTCGAGGTGCTGGAAGCGCGCATGCCCTATAGCGTCAAGTGCCCCCTCGACAACCTGTACGGTATGCACCTGTATTCGCGCCTGCCCCTCGACGAGCAGGAAGTTCGTTACCTCGTGGAGGATGACGTGCCCTCGATACATACGACCATTGAATTGCGCAGCGGCGACAAGGTGCGGGCGCACTTCCTGCACCCGGCGCCACCGAGTCCGACGGAGAACCCGGAATCGGCGGAGCGCGACGCCGAACTGATAGTGGTTGCGCGTGGCGTGGCTGACAGCGAGCAGCCGATTATCGTGACGGGCGACCTCAACGACGTGGCCTGGTCCGCCACCACGCGGCTCTTTCGCAAGCTGAGCGGCCTGCTCGACCCGCGCGTGGGTCGCGGCGTGTTCAATACCTTTCATGCGGACTACCCGTTCCTGCGCTGGCCCCTGGACCACCTGTTCCACAGCCGGCACTTCACGGTGCTGGATATCCGCCGCCTGCCGTCGATCGGCTCGGACCACTTCCCGCTGCTCGCCCGACTGGTGTTTACGCCGGAGGCGCACGCCCCTCAGGAGGGGCTCCGTGCACAACCGGCGGCGCATGAACGGGCGCGTGAGATCGTGGCGGACCAGGATGTCAGCAAGCACGATGTGCCGAATCCGGGTGAGGATGGCGACCCTTGAGGCTGTGGTCGATGGGAGAGGCGTGAGAACAGCGCGGGTATTGCAGCGAGTCCGGTTGGATGCCGGCGAACGCCTGTCGCGCAACAACTTCGACCTGCTGCGCTTCCTGTTCGCGGGCACGGTCTGCCTCGTTCACGCGCATCACCTGTCGGGCTACGAGCCGCTGGCCGCGATCAGCGCGGTGCTGTCGTCGCAGGTTGCGGTCGAGGCCTTTTTCGTGATCAGCGGGTTCCTGATCTTCATGAGCTATGAACGCTCGTCCTCCCTGCGCTCCTACGCCGAGAAGCGCGTGAGAAGAATCTACCCGGCGTATTTCACGGTCGTCGTGCTGTGCGCCGTAGGGCTGGTCGCGCTGAGTTCGCGCAGCCCCTCGGAGTACTTTTCCGCCGGTTGGTGGCGGTACCTCGCTGCGAATCTCACATTCCTGAATTTCCTCCAGCACTCGCTGCCCGGTGTTTTCGACGGCAACCCGGTGCAGGCGGTCAACGGCGCGTTGTGGACGTTGAAGATCGAGGTGATGTTCTACGTTTGCGTGCCGGCCTTTGTTGTCCTGTTCAGGAAGTTCAACCGGCTCGCGGTCATTGGCAGCCTCTACCTGCTGTCGGTGGCTTACGCGCTGCTGTGCACACGGCTGGCGCAGGAGACCGGGTCATCCCTCTACCCGGTGCTGGGTCGCCAGTTGCCGGGGCAGCTCTCGTTCTTCATGGCCGGCGCCCTGTTGTACTACTACCATGTGGCTTTCGCCAGGCATGCCCTGCCACTTGCCGTGCTCGCCGCCGCGGTCCTGGTGGTGCATCACTACTGGCATCTGCCGGTCCTGCAGCCGCTGGCCCTGGCAGTGCTCGTCGTCTTCTTCGGATTGTTCTTGTACGTGGGCAGATTCGGCAGGTACGGCGACTTCTCCTACGGGATCTACATCGTTCACTTCCCCGTCATCCAGTGCTTCGTGCAACTCGGGTTGTTTGCGGATTCGCCCTGGCTGTATCTCGTCGCTGTCACCGTGGCCACGCTGCTCGGCGCCATCGCGCTCTGGCACCTGGTGGAGAAGCGCTTCCTCGTGCGCAGCAGTCACTACCTGCGCGTTACCGGCGGCGGCTAGCGTTCCCCGAAGTGCCAGCCGTCCGCGTTGATGTCGAGGAAGATCGGATTGGCAAAGGCGAAGGGGTGGAAGCCCGGCAGGATGGCCGTGTAGGTGGCGGAGGCCGCGCCTTCGACCTCCACGAAGACAAAGCTGTCGGCATCCACATCGACGGGTAGCGTCACTGGCACGCCGGGCTGGATCGGCAGCGTCTGTGCCAGCTCGCCATTCAGCCACACGCGCGCCTCGTCGACGTTGACCCAGTCCGCGCACTGCACGGTGATTACGAGTTCGCCGCCGGCAGCGGCGAGGGTCTGCCCGGGACCCGCACCCGCGAGGCTGACCGCCAGCATGGGGCCGGTCGTGCCGTACAGGCGGCCGTTCTTCAGCGCCGCTACCACATCGCGTTCGTCGAGCTCGGCCACGTCGTCGTTGGCCACCACCAGCATGTTGCGCGGGTAGGCCGCAATGGTGGCGCTCTTGTGCGAGTCGCTGTTGGCCGTGGCGACCTTGTAGTGGTTCTGCCGCAGCAGCGAAAACCAGTCCTCGCGCAGCACCGCGTACAGGTCGTAGGCCTTGCCGTTGAGCAGTTCCATCGCGTCGAAGTCGATGTCGCGGTAGTCGGTGCCCGGCAGCGCCTGCGTCAGGTAGGCGTTGGGCATTTCCGACAGCGGTTTGGCGGGGTCGTAGGATGTGCCCTGCGACAGGTGGTTGAAGAACGCGAGGTCGTCGTCGCGGGAGGCTTCGCGGGCGTGGTTGAGCTGGTAGACGCTCCCCGGGTGGCGCGCCTTGTAGTCGCCGATGACCTGGCCCAGGCGGCGGTTCTCGAACGGCAGCGTGCCGCCCATGAAGGCGCCGTCATCCGCCGGCACCGGGAACACGTTGCTGTGGGCGATGGTGCGCGGCGCGACTTCGGTGCGCACCATACCAGTGATCTCCACGCCCGCCAGCGTGAGAATCGTATCGTCCAGGCCCAGCTCCGCGACCACGGGGGCGATGTCGTAGGTCACGTTGTGCTCGGTGGAGGTCAGCACCTCGCCGCCCTGGGCTGCGAAGTCGATCACGCGCTGTTCGGGGGAGATGCTCGCGTCGAAGCTGAGCCCCGAGTGCAGGTGAAAGTCGGCGTTGACGAGGCCTTCGGTGGCGAGCACGCGCTGCGGCGGCGCGATGTCGAGGATTGCCGTATCAGCGGTCAATGCGAGTTCGGCGCGGGTAACGGAGAATTCCGGGCCCCGGGTGGCGTACACGGTGTAAGTGCCGCGCGGCAGTGTGACGGTTGCCGGGTCCCGCGCCGTGCCCGCGAGATCCACCCGCGGGCTCTCGGGGCCGCGCAGGCGGCGCGGGCCGTCCACGTCGGGGTCGAAGAAGTCGGCGTAGAACAGGTTGTCGTTGAACACCGCCTGCGCACCTTGCGCACGGCGGAAGGTGAGGCTCATGGTCTCGCCTTTTGGCAACTGCACCGTGGTAGGCGCATCCAGCGTGATCGTGCCGAGGTCGGTTGCACCGTCGGTGGCGATCGCCTGCTCATGCCGGTCGAAGGGCGTGCGCGCGGTGAGTACGGCCTGCGCCACGCCCCGCGGCAGCGTGAAACGGACGCGACCGCTGGCATCCGCGCGCGCGTGGGTGAGCGCGCGACCCTCGCGGTCCGTCACGTTCACGCTCACATCGGCGGTGTTGAACGACGCGGTCACGGCATCGCCCTTGTAGAAGCGATCGGTGATCACGGCGACGTCGCTGCGGTCGCCCACGTGGATGGTCTGGCGCAGCGTGAGTGTTGCGCCGATCTCCACGTCGAACAACTGGGCGAGCCCCAGGCTGACGGCCCCCGGCGTGCGCGACCACCAGCCGGGAAAGGGCTGCGTGATGACGCCGACCATGGAGAAGTCGCTGGCGCCGAGCTGGAAGAGGTGCAGCGGCGACGCGTTGCCGTCGGGCTCGCGCAGCGTGGCGCCGTGCGTGTACACGCCATAGCTCACCGACGGCTGCATCTGCGGGCTGCCGACCAGTACCTGCAGGTCCGCGGAGCGCAGGGAGGAGAGGATGGAGCCGAAGTCCGTGGTGTCGACGAAGGGTTGGTTGTAGCCGACGGAGAACTCGCGTTCGGCGAGGTCCAGCGTGTAGGGCGCGAGTGCGCTTGAGGGATGCAGGATGAGCGAACCCAGCATGCCCAGCGCGGCGCCGTCTGCCTCCCGGGTCACCGTGGTGGTGACCGCCAGTTGCTCAGTCGCCGTGGCGGTCAGTTCGTAGCGGGTACGCACCACCAGTCCTTCACGCTCACCCTGCGTTTCTATCCAGGCGCTGTCGTCGCCCGCGCCCGCGCTGATCTTCGTGGTGGCGGGAATCTGTTCCTTCTGCAGGTTGAACTGGGTGTGTACCGAGCTCCACTGGTCGTTGCCCAGCTCGCAGTGCCACAGGTCGATGAGCGCCGCGCCGGTGAGGTTGAAGTAGGTGGTGTGCTCCGCGCCGGAGACGACGACGCAGAGCGTGCCGTCGGTGAGGAACCAGTCGCCGCGACCGCCGATGGCGTCCATGCCGCCGTCGGGGAGGCGGTGGAGGTTGTCGTTGGTGAGTTGGGCGGCGTAGAAGTTGGCCTGGGCGGGGAGGGCTGACAGAGCGGTTAATGTCAGGATTAGCGTTCGAAGCATAGGGGACATCCCTGAGGTTGAGTTCCGTCGTCCCCGCGAAAGCGGTGGTCCGCCATCGCGGGACCCAGTGGCCCTGAAAGCATTTACTTCATTGGTTTTCCGGGACGCTGGGCCCCCGCCTGCGCGGGGGCGACATGGATGGTGCATTGAGCGTTGTGCTGTTGGAACTATAGCCGAGTCATTGCAGCCGGCAACGCGTCACCTGCACCCGCCATCCCCAACAACAGGTTCTCCAGGTTATCCCACGGCTTACCGCCCGCGTAGCCCTTGATGCTGCCGTCGGTCGTCGAGGCCTGTACCAGCAGCGCCGTCAGCGACGCGGTCGAGTGTCTAGACAGCGCCGCGTTCATGCCGCCCATGCGGTTCTTCCACACGCCGCGCGACTCCAGCGCCTCTTGCGCGCGCTCGCCGGCGTCGCAGGCGAGGCGCGCCTCGTACAGCGTGCGCAGGTCGCGGTTCAGGGCCCACAGCACCACCGGGGGCTCGGTGCCCTCGCCGCGCAGCCCGTGCAGCATGCGCAGCGACGCCCCGGCGTCGCCCTGCAGCACGGCGTCGGCCAGCTCAAACGGGTTGTAACGGGCGTTGTCGGAGACGGCGGCGGTCACCGTCTGCGCGCTGATGCGGCCGTTCTCGGCGAGCAGCTTGAGCTTCTCCACCTCCTGTACGGCGGCGAGCAGGTTGCCCTCCACGCGATCGCAGAGCATCTGCAGGGCGTCGCGGTCGATGTCCAGGCCGGCGGCGCGCAGGCGGGCCTGCAGCCAGCGCGGCAGCTCCTTCGCGCCCACCGGCCACACCGCGACCGTCGCGCCCGCGTCGTCCAGCGCCTTGTACCACTTGCTGCGCGTGGACTGCTTGTCGATCTTGCCGCTGACGACCAGCAGCACGTCGTCGGGACTCTTGACCTCCAGGTACTCGCACAGCGCGGCGCTGCCGTCCTTGCCCGGCTTGCCGCTGGGAATGCGGATTTCCACCAGCCGCCGTTCGGCGAACAGCGACAGGGTCCCCGCGCTGTGCATGATCTCGTCCCAGTTGTAGTCCTTGCCGGTGACCTCGATCACCTCGCGTTCGCTGCAACCCTGCGCACGCGCCTGCGCGCGGATGAGATCGCAGCTTTCCTGCAGGAGCAGGGGTTCATCGCCGCTGACGAGGTAGACGGGGAGTAACTGCTTGTCGAGCGCGGCCGCCAGTTTCTCGGGGTAGATGCGCATCAGGGGGTGTCTTGCGCGCGCTGTTCACTGGCGGCGAAGAAGCCGATGCGCCGCAACATCTGCTCGGCGAGCTCGCCGCGCATCTCCTCGCGCAGCAGGCTGATTTCCTCGGACTTGCCCACCACGTTGCGCGGGTCGTTCTCCATCTGCTTGACGATCGTCGCGTCGGTCTGGTCCATCACGAGGCGGCCCGCGGTGTCGGAGAGGGTGAATTCAGCCTGCAGCGTGAGCTCGAACTCCGCCGCGCGGGCCTCCGAGTTGAGCGACAGGTTGTGCTGCGTGAAGCGCTCCGGCCCCACACGCAACACGTAGTTGGCGTCGTCGCGCTCCGCCCAGGCGATGCCGTTGGCGGCGAAGCGCGTGGTGATCTCGCGGCTGAGCTCGCTGTTGGGGTTGCCGGTGACCAGGCTCATGCTGCGGAAGTCCTCGGGCAGCATGGTGCCGGTGAGGCCGGTGCCGCGCAGCTGGAAGCCGCACGCACCCAGCAGCGCGGCGAGGGCGAGCAGGGTGAGAAGGCGAAGGCTGGGCCAGGGCGTCGAGGGCGGCATAAGAAGGCGTCGCAATTACTTGGCCACAATATTAACCAATTTGCCGGGTACCACAATCACCTTGCGCACCGTGGCATCGGCAATGAACTTGCGCACGTTGTCCTGCTGCAGCGCCAGTTCCTCGACGGCCTCCCTGGCGGCATCCGCGGGTACATCCATGCGGGCGCGCAGTTTGCCGTTCACCTGCACCGCCATCTCGATGCTGTCTCGGGTGAGGGCGCTCTCGTCCACGCCCGGCCACGGCACGTTCAGGATGTCGTCCGTCTCGCCGAGGGCCTGCCACAGCGCGTGGCAGATGTGCGGCACGATGGGGCTCAGCATGAGCACGATCGCGTGCAGGGCCTCCGCGCGCACGGCGCGGTCCTGGTCCGACTCGTCCAGTTTGCCGACCTCGTTGCACAGCTCCATGACCGCGGCGATCGCCGTGTTGAAGGTCTGGCGGCGGCCGTAGTCGTCGCTGACCTTGGCGATGGTCTCGTGGGTCTTGCGCCGCACGTCCCTCTGGCGGTCATCGAGCGACGCGGCATCCAGTGCGGCGGGCGCCTCGCCGGCGCAGTGCGCCGCCGCCATCTTCCACAGGCGCTTGAGGAAGCGGTTGGCGCCCTGCACCGCCTCGTCCGACCACTCCAGCGACTGGTCCGGCGGCGCCGCGAACATGCTGAACAGGCGCACCGTGTCGGCGCCGAAACGGTCGATCAGCGACTGCGGGTCCACGGTGTTGCCCTTGGACTTGGACATCTTGGCGCCGTCCTTGAGCACCATGCCCTGCGTGAGCAGGCGGGTGAAGGGTTCGTCGGAGCTCACCAGGCCCTCGTCGCGCAGCAGCTTGTGGTAGAAGCGCGAGTAGAGCAGGTGCAGGATGGCGTGCTCGATACCGCCGATGTACTGGTCCACCGGCGCCCAGTAGTCCGCCTCGGCGTCGAGCATTGCGCTGTGGTTGTTGGCGCAGCCGTAGCGGGCGTAGTACCAGGAGCTCTCCATGAAGGTGTCGAAGGTGTCGGTCTCGCGCTCGGCCGCGCCGCCGCAGTTCGGGCACTGCGTCACGTAGAACTCCGGCATCTGCTTGAGGGGCGAGCCCACGCCCTCGAATTCCACCTCGGTGGGCAGCACGACCGGCAGGTCCTCCTCGGGCACCGTGACCGAGCCGCATTCCTCGCAGTTGATGATGGGTATCGGCGCGCCCCAGTAGCGCTGGCGCGAGACGCCCCAGTCGCGCAGGCGGAAGTTCACCTTGCGCGTGCCCCGGCCGAGCGCCTCCAGCCTGTCGGCGATGGCGTCGAAAGTGCCCTGGAAGTCGCGGCCGTCGAACTCGCCGGAGTTGATGCTCGTCGTGCCTTCCTTGTCGGCGTACCAGTCGTGCCAGGTGGTGGCGTCGTAGGTGTAGTCGTCGCCCGCCTTGTCCACCACCTGCACGATGGGCAGGCCGTACTTGCAGGCAAACGCGTGGTCGCGCTCGTCGTGGCCGGGCACCGACATCACGGCGCCGGAGCCGTAGCTCATGAGCACGAAATTGGCGACCCAGATCGGCACGGACTCGCCGCTCAGCGGGTGCACCGCGCGAAGACCGGTGTCCATGCCGAGCTTCTCCATCGTCGCCATGTCCGCCTCGGCCACCTTGACGCGCGACTGCTCCTCGATGAACGTCGCGAGTGCCGGGTTGTCGGCGGCCGCCTGCTTCGCCACCGGGTGTTGTACCGCCACGGCGAGGTAGGTGGCGCCCATGAGCGTGTCGGGGCGGGTGGTGTACACCGTGAGCGGTGTGCCGTTGAAGTCGAAGTCCAGTTCCACGCCCTCGGAGCGGCCTATCCAGTTGCGCTGCATCGTGCGCACCCGCTCGGGCCAGTGCTCGAGCTTGTCGAGGTCGGCCAGCAACTCCTCGGCGTAGTCGGTGATCTTGAAGAACCACTGGTCGATCTCGCGCCGCTCGACGGGGTTGTCGCAGCGCCAGCACAGGCCGTCGATGACCTGCTCGTTGGCGAGCACGGTCTGGTCGGTCTCGCACCAGTTCACCTCGGCCTGCTTCTTGTAGGCCAGGCCCTTGTCGAACAGGCGCGTGAAGAACCACTGCTCCCAGCGGTAGTAGTCCGGGTCGCAGGTGGCGATCTCGCGGTCCCAGTCGTAGGCGAAACCGAGCTGGCGCAACTGCGCGCGCATCTCCACGATGTTCTCGGCTGTCCACTTCGCGGGCGGCACGTTGTGCTTGATCGCCGCGTTTTCGGCGGGCAGGCCGAACGCGTCCCAGCCCATGGGCTGCAGCACGTTCCTGCCCTGCATGCGCTGGTAGCGCGAGATCGCGTCGCCGATGGTGTAGTTGCGCACGTGCCCCATGTGCAGCTTGCCGCTGGGGTAGGGGAACATGGATAGGCAGTAGAACTTCTCCCGCGTGTCATCCATCTGCACGGCGAAGCTGTTGTGCGTAAGCCAATGCTCCTGGGCGGCCTGCTCGATGGCCTGCGGGTCGTACTGCTCGTCCATGGTCCTGCTTCTTGGTTGCGTGATCGTTGCGAAAAAGGCGCCGTCTCCGCTGGTGTCGCAGAGGTATTTTCCCGGTGCCTGGGGTGCGCGAATTCTAGCAGCTATTTTTGGGCTGTGGCGTATTCCCCGGGGGCATTTCCTGGCAACAGGAGCCGCGGCGATGCGGGGGGACACGAGGAAAAAACGGGTGACTGGGCGTCCGCAACACCCGGCTATGCTTCCATTCGATAATTAACTGTACTATAGTACAGCGAATTAACCCTAACACGCGCACCCCATGGCCCGTTCCACCCAGACAGCCGCCCGGACAGCCCCTCCGGCACCCCGCCGCAGCCGCTCGGAACAGCGCGAGGAGACCCGCGCGCGCATACTGCAGGCCGCGCTGGACATCATGATCGAGGACGGCATCCGCGCCGTCCGCAACCGTGCCGTGGCGAAACGCGCGGGGGTGTCCCTCGGCAGCACCACCTACCACTTCGAGAGTATCGAGGACCTGATCATCAGCGCGTTCCAGTATTGGCGCGGCCGCAACCTGATGGTCGACAACCCTTTCTACGACCAGACCAGCGCGCTGCTGGCGCCCTACGGTGACGGGGTGGCGCCCCCGGCCGAGCGCGCGACACTCGCCCGCCGGGTGCTCGAATTCGCCATCGGCTACCTGCAGACGCAGCTATCGGGCAAGCGCGAGGACCGCCTGCTGGAACTGGCCTTCCACCACGAGTCCGTGCGCTACCCGGCGCTGCACGAACTGGTGATGGCGGAATGGCAGGCGCAACACGCGTATCTGGCCTATGTTCATCGGGTCATGGGCTCGTCGCAGCCCGAGGTCGATGCGCAGATTACCATCGCGCTGTTCCGGCAGCTCGAGCAGGCCACCGTGGTCGCCTGCCGGCCCGCGCCGGACATGGACCTGATCCGCCGGGCCCTGCACCGGCACATGACACTGTGCTTTGATGTCGATATTCCTGTCGAGGACGGCGAGACAGCATGAATACTGGAGTGAATGCCGAGGCCGCGGCCGCGCTGCGCGCCGACCCTTTGTTCAGCCGTGCGCTCGAGCTGGCCGACGCCGCCACCACGCGCCTGGCGCCGCAGGGCCTGAAGTGGATGTGGGGCGAGGCGCTGTACACCTACGCGCTGCACCTGCTCGACGAGGCGCTCGGTGAAGACCGTTACCTGGCGTACATCCGCGCCTGGCTCGATCACCACATAGACAAGGGCTACCGCGTGGACCAGTCGGACACCATGGCGCCGGGGCTCACCGCCTTCGCCGCGTGGCAGCGCACCGGCGAGCAGCGTTACCGCGATGTGGTGGACCGGGTGGTCGACTACCTGCTTCACGCCGAGCGCGTGCTCGACTACATGCCCAACCACCTCGGCTCCTCGCCGGAGGGGCGCCTCTACCCGAAGAGCGTGTGGGTCGACTCGGTGATGATGTACGGCGTGTTCGCCGGCTGGTACGGGCGCGCGGCGGGCAACGCCGACATCTACGACTTCGCCCGCCGGCAGCCGGCGCTGTTCGCCCGCTACCTGCAGGACCCGCAGGACAAGCTGTTCTACCACTGCTACTGGACGAAAGCCGGGCACACCTACCCGAAGAACAAGGTGTACTGGGGGCGGGGCAACGGCTGGGTGATCGCGGGCCTGCCGCTGACCATCGATCACTTTGAGCGGGGCAGCCAGGAGCGTGAGCAGGCCATTGCGATACTGCGCGAAACCTCGGCGGCACTGTTGCCCTACCAGCGCGACGACGGCTACTTCGAGACGGTCTTCAACAAGCCGGGCAAGACCTACCCCGAGAGCAGCGCGACCGCACTGATCGCCGGCGGCTGGATGCACGGCATCGCGGGCGGTTATCTCGACGACGCATACCTTGCGCCCGCGCTGCGCGCCTACCGCGCGGTGCTGGACTCACTCGAGCTGCGCGACGGCCTGCTCAGCATGCCGAACATCAGCGCGCCCACCATCGCGGTGCAGCTTGTGCCCTACCTCGGCTACAAGTTCACCCCGCGCGGCTCCGACTGGACCTACGGGCTGGCCGCGATGTTCTTCGCCGCGCTCAACTACCGCAAGCTGGCGCTGGCCGGGAAACTGCCGTGAACACGCCGCCGCCCATCACGCTGCGCGAGAAACTGATCTTCGGGTCGGGCGACATCTTCATCGGCGGCTCGCAGGTGATCATGGCCTTCTATTACCTGCGCTTCCTGACGGACGTGGTGCAGATCTCGCCGGCGTTGGCCGGCACGGTGGTGCTGGTGTCGAAGGTCTGGGACGCCGTGTCGGACCCGATCATGGGCGTGCTCACCGACAACACCCGCACGCGCTGGGGGCGGCGCAAGCCGTGGTTCGTGCTCGCGTTCTTCGGCATCCTCACGTCGTTCGTGTTGCTCTGGTACCCGGTCGGCTTCGAGGCCGAATCGTCGAAGTTCATTTACGTGTTGCTCACCTACATCTACTTCTCCACCGTCGCCACGGTGTGCCTGGTGCCGTACTCGTCGATGAGCAGCGAGATCAGTACGGACTACGAGGAGCGCAACAACATCAACGGCATGCGCCTGTTCTTCTCGCAGGCGTCGTCGCTGCTGGCGGCGGTGCTGCCCCTGACCATCGTGGAGCAGTTCAACGACCCGACCGTGGGCTGGCTGAGCATGGCCGTCATTTTCTCGGTGTTCTACGCCATCCCCTGGCTGGCGATGTTCTTCTGCACCCACGAGCGCGTGCCGATGGGCGACCAGCGCAGCAAACTGCATATACGCACCTTCCTCGCGCCGTTCGCCGTGCGCAGTTTTCGCAAGCTGTTGCTGATGTACTTCCTGGCCTACCTGTCGATGGACGTCGTGGCCGCGGTGTTCCAGTACTACATGTACTACTACCTGGAGCGCAAGGACGAGGCGGACCTGGTGATCGGCACGATGCTCATCACGCAGATCGTGTTGATTCCCGTGGTGGTGACGCTGGCCAACCGCCGCGGCAAGGCGGTCGTGTACCAGTACTCCATCGGCCTGTGGCTGGCGGGTGCGTGCCTGCTGGCCGCGTACCAGCCGCACTGGCCGGACTGGTCGATCTACGCGGTCGCCGCGCTGGTGGGCAGCGGCGTCGTCGGCTGCGTGGTCATGCCGTGGTCGATCTTTCCCGACGTCGCCGATGTCGGCGAGCTGTCGTTCGGGCACCGCATCGCGGGTTCCTTCAGCGGCGTGCTGACGTTCTCACGCAAGTTCTCCGGCGCCATCGGGATTTTCGGCGTCGGCATGATCCTGGAGTTTTCGGGGTATGTGCCGCCGCTGCAGGAGATGGTCGACGGCCGGTTTACCGAGACGCTGCAGGTGCAGCCCGACAGCGTGATCACCGCGCTGCAGCTCATCGTGTTCGTGGTGCCCATGGCGTTGCTGGTCCCGGCCCTGCTCGCCGCGCGCACCTACCCGCTGGACAAGGAGACGCACGGCCGGCTGCGGCGTTACCTTGAGTACCAGCGCGGCGAAGAGCCGACCTCCAACCTCTCGGACGAGGAGTTGGCGGGCATCAAGCGTTTGTTGATCTAGAGGCTGCCAATGTCCACGCCCCGTTTTTGCATCGTCATGCTGTTCATCTTCCTGGTGGGGATCACGGTCGTGTTCATGGGCATCGAGATTGCGCGCAACTCGGCGGTCGAGAAGATTCCCGCGCGGGACCGCAGCCTCAAGCTGGACGTCAACACCAATGCGGTGCTGGATGACATTCACCACGGTCGGCCCTATGACCCGCAGATCATCGCGGACGCGGCGCTCTACGTCGGGCGGCGCTTTGACACGTCGGACTTCCGCCTGCCGTCGCTTCTGCGCATCCTGTATCGCCACCCGGTCAAACTGCTCCCCGGGGACCGTGCGCTGGTGGAGCGCACCTTCCTCGACTTCAAGTACTGGATGGACCAGCCCGGGCAGGACAGCATGTGCTACTGGTCGGAGAACCACCAGATTTTGTTCGCCTCGGCGGAGTACCTGGCGGGCCAGCTCTGGCCGGATGCCGTCTTCACCAACATGGGCCTGACCGGGCGCGAGCACCTGGCCATGGCCCGCGAGCGCATCCTCACCTGGCTGGAGCAGCGCTGGCTGTACGGTTTTACCGAGTGGTACTCCAATACCTACTACCTCGAGGACGTCGCGCCGCTGGCCAACCTGATCGATTTCGCGGAGGACCCCGAGATCGTCGTCAAGGCACAGATCGTACTCGACCTGCTGCTGCACGACGTGGCCACCCAGTCCTGGCAGGGCACGTTCATCTCCACCAGCGGGCGCATGTACGCCAACGGCAAGCGCTACGCCGAGCACAACAGCATGCAGGCGGTGATCGACCACGTCTGGAACCCGGCGCGCTGGGGTCGTACGCCGAGCACGCGCCGGGGCATGGGCCTCAACTTCATCCTCAGCGAGAACTACGAGGTGCCCCCGGTGATTCGCGCCATTGGTGCGGACGACGGCGTGCGGGCCCAGGGTCCAGATCCGCGGCGCC
>JAUIEP010000087.1 GCA_030428835.1 Gammaproteobacteria bacterium
GGTCGTGGTCTCCTCGTCGGTCAGGTTCTTGCCGAGCAGGGCAATCTGCCAGTCGCCGTCCGCGTCGCCGATGGCGATGCGCGCGTTGACCTTGTAGAAGTCGTCCTGCGCGAGCACCTCGTCGCCGTCGGCCGCCACGTCGTAGTCGTCGCTGAACATCACGTCGACGCTGCTGTTCAGCTCCAGGTTGTCGCCGATATCGATACGGTAGTTCGCGCCCAGGTTGCCGGACCAGTCCGCCGCGAACTGCAGGCGCTGGCCGGACAGGTCCTGGGTGCACTGGCCGGGCGTCTGGTCGTCCGCCGTGCCCGCGATGCCGTCGGGACCCGCGGCGAAGACCTGTGTCTGTGCCGCGGTACAGCCCGCGCCGGGGAAGGACTTGTACTTGGCGTCGAGGTAGGCGGCAGCGTAGGAGATTGTCAGCGCGTCGGTAACGGCGAACATGCCGTCGAGTTCCACGCCCTCGACTTCCGTCTCCGCGGCGTTGCCCACCACGAAGCCGGCCACGCCGTCGAAGGTGGACACCTGCACGTCCTCGTAGTCGCTCTGGAACACGGCGATGTTCAGGCGGCCGCGCCCCTCGAACAGGTCCATCTTGGCGCCGATCTCGATGGTCTCGGAGGTCTCGTCCTCGTATTCCTGGGCGGGGATGTTGCCGCGACCGTTGTCCTCGTCGAAGCCACCGGCCTTGTAGCCGTTGCCCCACTTGGCGTACACCATCATGTCCGCCGTCGCGTCCCACTGGACCGTGACGTCGCCGGTCCAGTGGTCCTCGCTGCGGGTGGTGTTGATCGGTGAGATCACGCAGGCCGTGGTCGTCAGCGTTGCAGCGGGACACACCTCCGCCACGCCGTTCACGAAGCTGTGCTGGGTGGCGAGATTCAACTGGCCGTCGAAGACTGCCGCGAGCAGTTCGGAATTCTCACCGTCGTTCATGAACGGCGGTACCACGATGCCGCCCTTGGCAAACTCCTTGCGATCTTCCGAGTAGCGAATTCCCGCAATCACCCGTACCTCATCGGTAATGTTGTAGGTGCCATGGAAAAACGCCGACCAGGTTTCCGCGTCCTGGTCGAAGTAGTTCACGCCCGTGGCATCCGCAATGCCGGAGGCGACGATAGGCGGCAGCGTGGCGCCCGCGTTGAACAGCGCCGAGAGGCTGACATCGGTGTAGCGATCGTGACCCAGCTCCTCATCCTGGTAATAAAGGCCCGCCAGGTACTCGAAAGTCTGCCCGGTGGGAGAACTGAGCAGGAATTCCTGCGTGAACTGTTCGTGCGACTCGTCGCGGCCGCGGGCGATCGCCTGCAGTGGGCTGTAGTCACTGTCGCGGTAATTGTCGAACTGGTAATCGACCCAGCCCGTGATCGACTTGATCGTGAATTCGCCGATGTCCCACTCGGCCGTCAGCGTCGCGATATCCCACTCGCTGTCGTGGTAGGTCTTCTCGCGCTCGGGCACGTCAAACTGGGCATCGGACTTGTCGTACATGAAGCCCACGGGGAAGTCCGGGTCGACCGACTGGTAGATCGCCAGCGACTGCGGGGTCGCGATACCGATCACCTCGTTGCTGCCGGTCGACTCCATGTCGCCCTTCTCGTACTTGAATGCCACGACCAGATTGTCGGTGGCATCCCACTCCAGCGTCAGCCGGCCGATCAGGTCTTCGCGGGCGACCTCGTCCTCGTTCAGGAACGTGTTGTTCATCCAGCCGTCGGTCTCGGCGGTCTTGATGACGAAGCGTGCTCCGAGCGTGTCGGTGACCGGACCGGACGCCGTCACCTGGGCGCTCCAGCCGTCGAACTCGGGTTCGTAGGAGCCGTCGAGAATGAGCTCGCGCTCGTCGCCCGGCCGCGCCGTGGTGATGTTGATCGCGCCGCCGATCGTGTTCTTGCCGAACAGCGTACTCTGGGAGCCCTTCAGTACCTCGACCCGCGCGAGATCGAGGAAGGCGGAGCGCGACGCCTGGCCGCGGCCGAAGTAGACACCGTCGATAAAAGTGCCGACGGACTGCTCAAAGGCGTAGTTAATACCGGACCCCACGCCGCGGATGAACAACTGGTCACCCGCGCTCGCCTCGGCCACATGCACGTTGGGCATGAAGATCGCCACGTCGGTGAGCGAGCGGATGCCCTGCTCGGAGATCTTGTTGCCGTCCATCACCGCCAGGGCGATGGGCACGTCCTGCATGCCGACCTCGCGCTTGGTCGCGGTGACGATGACTTCCTCGAGCATCTGGGCCTGGACCGGGACTCCCCACGCGAGGGTGAAACAGATTGGCAGTGCGGCGGCTATGCGGGTGCGTTGCGGTGCGGACATTGCTGTCTCCTTCATACGCTATAGTTATTGGGTCGAGTCTATGCCCCGGGGCAGGACCGGTAAAGCGCCAGCGGGGAATACTCACTATCAATCGCTGCAATCGGGCACCGCCGGGCGCGGGGGCGCGGCAAAGCCTTGTCACTCGCGGGCTTTTGCACTTAGCATCGGGACAACCGCAAGCAACCCACCACAACAATAAAGCAAGAGGAAGACCATGCGCTGGCTGAAACGAATCCTCCTCGGCATCATCGTCGTCATCACCCTGGGCCTGCTGGGCCTGGTAGCCACCGGCAACGGCCGCATCATCCGGTTGGTGTGGGACTTCAACTTCGCCGCGCCGGACAAGCCCTTCGACCCCGCCGACGCCGTGGCGGCGCCGGACTACGCCGACGAGCGCAACTGGGCGGGCCTCGCGCACCGGGACGACCTCGCCGACAGGGTGCCGGACGGCATGCAACCCGAGGTGGTGCAGGGCCAGTCTCCCGTGGATGTCTTCTACGTGCACCCCACCGGCTTCCTGAAGGGTTCGAGCTGGACCTTCTCGATGGACCCCGACACCTCCACCGAGGAAAACACGAAGTGGATGGTCGTCAACCAGGCCAGTGCCTTCAACGGCTGCTGCAACGTCTACGCGCCGCGCTACCGGCAGGCCAGCATCTTCAGCTATTTCGCCGTCGACGAGGCGACGCGGGACGCGATCCTGGGCTTCGCTTATAACGACGTGGCGCGCGCCTTCGACTATTTCATCGAACATTTCAACGAGGGCCGCCCCTTCATCATCGCGAGCCACAGCCAGGGCACCCACCACAACATCCGGTTGCTGCAGGAGAAGATCGACGGCACGCCGCTGGCACAGCGCATGGTCGCCGCCTACACGATCGGCGGCGGCCTCGAGAAGGCGGACTTCGCGGACATGCGGGATATCGCGCTGTGCGACTCACCGCAACAACTGCACTGCGCGGTGCACTGGGACACGCTGAGCATGGCGCTGCTGGAGGACGCCGAGGAAACCGGCAACGTCTGCACCAACCCGCTCACCTGGCGTCTCGACGGCGGCCGCGCGGGCAGGGAGCAGCATGTGGGCGCCGTGCCGGGTGCCGGGGAATACCACCTGGAACTGAGCGGTGACGACGCCGCGCGCGGCGTGGACTTCTCCAGCATGGGCGCGCCCATACCCAACTACCTGGAGGCGCAGTGCGAGGGCGGCAGGCTCTATGTCACCGACCAGTCGGATACCCCGTTCGGCGAGGCGGGCGCATTCGCCGGCACCTACCACGGACTCGACTACCCGCTGTTCTACATGGACATCCGGGAAAACGCGAAGCTGCGCGTGGCAACGTTCCTCGCCGCGCAGGAGGTGCAATGATGTCGCGTGCAATCTTCTCCTCACTCGCCGCGCTGCTGTTGCTGGCCGGTTGCGGCGGGCAACAGCAGGACGCGCCGGAGACCGGGGTCTCGCAACGCACCGTCGTCACCACCGCCGAAACCATGGAATGGATACTCGAACCCCAGGCGGACGTGATCTGGGACAACGCGGGTTTCATCATCGATGCACAGGGTGAGACCGATCTCGCGCCCACTACCGACGACGCCTGGAACCGGGTCGTCTACGCCGCCGCCACGCTGAGCGAGGCCGGCAACCTGCTGATGCTGCCCGGCCGCAGCGCCGGGGCGGACTGGAACGAGTACGCCGCCGGGCTGACCGCCGCGGGCAAGGGTGCACTGGACGCCGCCCTGCGGCGCGACGCGGACGCGCTGTTCGACGCCGGGGGCAACATCTACCAGGTGTGTCGCGCCTGCCACAACCAGTACTGGGCGGAAGGCCGCCGCGATTGAGCCACCGCGCAGGAGCTGCTCTGCTGGCGGCGCTCGCGCTGCTGCCGGCACTGGCAGGCGCGCACGATCTCTCGGCCGATAACGCGGCCTTCGTGCAACAACAGGCGAGCGCCGCACCGGGACCGTTCCTCTACCTGGGCGCGAAGCACATGTTCACGGGCGCGGATCACCTGCTGTTCCTGTGCGGCGTGATGTTCTTCCTGTACCGCTCCCGCGACATCCTGCTCTACGTCACGCTGTTTACACTGGGGCACAGCCTCACCCTGCTGCTGGGCGTACTCGCCGACTGGCACGTGGACGGTCATCTGGTGGACGCGGTGATCGGGCTGTCGGTGGTGTACAAGGCCTTCGAGAACATGGGTGGGTTCCGCGAGGTGTTCGGCGTGGCGCCGGACACGCGCATCGCGGTCTTCCTGTTCGGCCTGTGCCACGGTCTCGGCCTCGCCACCAAACTGCAGGAATACGCGACCGACTCCGAGGGCCTCGTGACCAACCTGCTGAGCTTCAACGTCGGCGTGGAGCTGGGGCAGGTCGCCGCGCTGGGCCTGATCCTGATCGCGCTGGTCGCCTGGCGCGGCCTGCCGGGTTTTCCACGTCACGCCTTCGCGGCCAACGCGGCGCTGATGTGCGCGGGCTTCGTGCTGGCGGGTAACCAGATAGCGGGGTATCTCTACGCGTGAACGCGAGGCTGCGCATCGGGCTTGCCAGCTTCGCCGCACTGGCGGTGGCGGTGCTGCTGCTGTTCGCCGTGGTGCTGCCCGCGGAGTACGGGTACGACCCCCTGGGCACCGGCGCGGGCCTCGGCCTCGTGGGCATGGCGGACGCCGCGGACCGGCCCGCCCGGCACCATGACGCGCGCTGGCGCAGCGACGCCATCCGCTTCCCGTTGGCGCCCTTCGAGTCCGTGGAGTACAAGTACGCAATGCAGGCCGGTGACACGCTGTTGTTCGACTGGCACGCGGACGGCGAGGTGCTGTTCGACCTGCACGCAGAGCCCGAGGGCGCGGCGCGGGGGTACGCCGAGAGCTTCGCGAAGGGGCGCGCGGGGGGGCGCGCGGGCAGTTACACGGCGCCCTTCACGGGCATTCACGGCTGGTTCTGGCAGAACCGCGGCAGCGCCGAAGTCACCGTGGTGTTACAGGTCGAGGGGTACGTAGACGGCGCGTTCGAGTTTCGTGACGGCAGGCGGTTCGAGTACAGCCTGGAGGATCAACCGTAGGCGAGTTCCAGCATCTCGCGCACCGCCTGTATTTCCAGCGACCAGTAGATCGCGAAGGCCACGATAATACTCGCGCTCGCGAGCAGCGCCGCCGCCTGGCGGTCTTTCTTACGCGCATCGGGCGAATCGTTCATCGCAGCTACCCCGAAAACCCTATCCAGCGGCCGGTGGCGGCGACCGTGAACCACACCATGATCGACGCTACAGCGACCACTCGTCGCACCAGCGGGCTCAGGGTCTCCGGGTCGTCCGCGAGCAGCGGCCTGCGCACGAGGAATGCGAACAACACGCCCACCAGCAGCGCCAGCATCTTGTACCAGAACACCGGCAGGTAGTAGATCTTGATGGCCACGCCGCAGGCCATGAACACGCCGGTGAAGACGACCACCACGAGGCTCCACACAAACACGCGGTGGGCCTGCGCCTGCACCGCCGCCAGCGGCTGGTCGCGAAACAGCACGCCCAGCAGCCGGCCGTCAGCCGCCAGCACCGCGCCGCCCAGCATGGCCATGGACAGCAGGTGCCCCGCCTGCACCACCGCGAACACGCCGCCCCAGGTCTTGCCGATCACGCCGAAGAGCGTGGTCTCCATCCATTCGAACAACGGCAGCAGTGCCTGCCACGCCTCGACGCGCGCGTTCGACAAAGCAAAGCCGAGCCCCACGGCGAGCAGCAGCGCGCACGCCAGGGTGCGACCGAAGGGAATCGCCATCAGAACACCTCCTGGCCCGGGATGCAGCCCGCCAGCGCCGCGATGAGCGCCGCGGGCTCCTCGCGACAGTCATACCAGTCGTAGGCGATGAACCGGCCGCAGATCACGATGCCCACCCAGAACGCCAGCGAGAGCGCGGCGCCGAGGCGCAGGTTGCCGGGCGCCCGCGGCGCGGTGTCCCAGCCCGCGGGCGCCGCCCGCATGCGCCGGTGAAACAGTAACGCATTCACCGCCGCCGCGATGAGCAGCACGAACTTGATCCGGAACCAGAGGCTTTGCGAGGTGCGCACCGGGATGGCATAGAACAGGAGCAGGCCGGTCACCATCATCACGCTGAAACCGATGAGCATGGGCACGTTTAACTTCTGTGCAACGGTAGTCGCCGGCACCGATGGCAGCGCCAGTCCCAGCATGCGCAGGTCGATGAGGAACAGCATGCCGAGGCTGATCATGAGCGCCAGCACATGGGTCGACTCTATCCAGTTGTACATGTAGAAGGACTCGTGCAGGGCGGTGCTGCTCGCCTTGCCGTCCAGCCACAGCGCGAACTGGTAGATGCGCTCGTTCAAGGGCGGCGCTTACCGCTCGCGGGGATCGGAGCCGTCGCGCGGCGCGCCGGTACCGGAGGAGCCCATGAAAACCTTGCGGCCGTCGGCGAAGGTCAGGTCCCTGCCGTTCGCCTTGCAGGCGGGCTCGCAGCGCTTGTCCTTCGCCTGGTAGCCGCGCACCTTGATCTCGCTGCCGATGGGCAGCGAGCGCTTGTGGACGCCGGCGCGCAACAACGTGTTGGGCGTACCGCCCTCCACCATCCAGGTCTGGTGGCTGCCGTCCGGTTGCGTCACGTCCAGGTGAATCCAGGCGTGGGGGTTGATCCACTCGACCTTGCTGACCTTGCCCTCCAGGCTGACCGGTGCATCCTTGTCAAACTCCGCGGAAAACGCATGGTGCCCGGCAACCCGCCAGGACGTCGCGAGCGCCAGCGCAACGGCCGCCGCGATGAGTAGTTTCTGCATGACTTCAGCTCTCCTTCTCTGCCTGCCGCGCGCCCGACAGGATGTTGGGCAGGGCGTAGTTGCCCTCGTGACAGGCGTACTCGTAAATCGGACCGTCGGTGGCGCGCAGGGTCATCTCGCCGCGCCAGGGTTGTTTGTAAATGCTCTCGTCCGTGACGGTGAACGCGTAGTGAATCTCGCGTTCGTTGAGACGCGTGAAACGCTCCTCCACCACGCTGTCCGTCGACATCATGAACTGGTGCTTGATGGCCAGGCGCATGTCCTGCTGCGGGTGGAAGTGCGTCGTGCGCACCACCAGGGTGTCGCCCTCCCAGTGGCCGATGGAGTCACCCATCCACGGGCGGATGTTGTCAGGCAGCGGTTCGGCGTTCAGCCGGATGTGCCGCGTGTTGTGGTTCATCTCCACCAGGATGAGTACCTCATCCTCGGTCTGTATGAACTGGTAGTTGTTGTTGTACAGCACCGGCACCATCGGCGGCCCGCCGCTGGAGCCGAAGCCCACGGTGCAGCGCTCGCCGTTGGGGCGCTCCTCCGGGTTGTCTTCCGTCGTCATCATGGTGTACAGGCGGTAGTAGAACTTGCCGCGGGAAAACAGCGTGAACGGCAACTGGCCGTCCTCGGGGTCGACGATGATGGAGGAGCGCGGTTCACCTTTCACGCGCAGCACGCGGGTGCCGGGGTCCAGCCAGAAACTGTTGTAGCCGCCCACGTTGTCGCCCGCCTCGAGATCGCCCTCGGGGAGGTCGTCGATCGACTCGAGCAACTCCGCGCCCTGCTCCTCGATAATCCGGGCCTGCGCCTCGGTCAGCACCAGGCCGTAGTCCTCGAGTTCATCGGGGCGCACCAGGTTCGACACCGTCGCGCTCGTCCAGGTGCCCTGCAGGTCCGGTGCGCCCCACGGCATGCGCGGCACCTCGTAGTCCGCGGCAACCGCGCAGGGCGACAGCGCCAGGGCGAGCAGTACAGTCGTCAGTCTGTGCATGGTAATCACCTCACTTGGCGGGTTCGGCCCGCAGGTGCCCGTACATCATCTCTTCCACGTATTCGACGCAGTCGAACTTCAACATGCGCGCGTCGGCGCCCACGCGCCGGTACAGCGGCATGCGGATTGTCCAGGGTTCGGTGAACACCACCGGGTCTTCTATCGTCGCGGAATAATCGATGGTGTGGTCACTGGTGCGCGTGAAGCGCTCCGTCACCTTGAGCTGGTCGGAGTGGTAGTTGCCCGCGCGGTCGAACCAGGTGCGGTCGTTCTGCCCGGTGGTCTCGATGACCAGCGTGTCACCCTCCCAGCGGGCCCAGGACTGGCCCATCCACGAATCGATCGGCGCGGGGCCGGGGTCGGACAGCGCCACGTTGCGCATCGCGCTGGCGTAGGAGTAGCTGAAGAACAGCGCGTCGTCGTTCTGCGCGATCTGGAAGGGGTGCGGCAGGTAGGTGGCGCGCGGGATGCCCGGCAGGTAGCAGTACACCTCGGGGTCCGCGGTAATCCAGTTGGCGCGGTTTTCCTCGCGCTGTGCCAGCGCCTCCTTCTTGTAGGGGATGGTGCCGCCCTCGACCACGCCAAGGCTCGGGGGCACCGCGCCGGTCGCGCCCAGCGCGACCAGTTCCTTCACCGGGATCGGCACGACGGGACCCTCGCGCATCACCTGCGCGGCGCGGCCGGTGTGCGCCTCCAGCGAGTCGTTAGCGGTATTCAGGACCTGCCAGGTCCCCGTGAAGTCGACCTTGCCGCCCGCGGTGCGCGGCGGTTCGTAGTCCGCCCGTGCAGTGGCAACAAACACGAGGGCAAGCAATGGCAGGAAGCGCGTTTTCAGCATTGTTATCGGTCTCCGTAAGGCGCGGTATTACTCGGGCAGCGCGAATGCAATGATATGGTCTCCCGGCGGGCTGCCGCCACCCCAGTGCCCGCCGGCGGCGATCACCACGTACTGCCTGCCGCCCGGGCGCACCTGGTAGGTCATCGGCACCGCGTTGCCCGCGGTGGGCAACTCGCCCCGCCAAAGCTCCTCACCGGTGCGCACGTCGAAGGCGCGCAGCTTGTGTTCATTGGAGATCCCCGAGAAGACGAGGCCCGTCGCGGTCATCATCGGCCCGCCCATGCCGGGCAGGCCCTTGATCCACCACATCGGGAACGGCGCCATGTTGCGCGTGGTACCCAGCGGCACGCTCCACAGGTGCTTGCCCGCCACCAGGTCGATGGCATCGAGCGTGCCCCAGGGCGGCGCCGTGCAGGGTACGCCCAGGGGTGAGCGCGCGAAGCCCGTGTCCACGCAATAAGGGGTACCGGCCTGGCGCTGCCGGACGCCCTCGCAGTCGGCCCGGGGGATCAACGTCGTGGCGCCTGGCACGCGGTTGGTGAACACGACCATCAGGCCGCTGCGCGGGTCGATGGCGGGCGAGCCCCAGTTGTTGCCGCCGGCGTTGCTCGGCATGTTGAGGGTGCCCTGTGTCGAAGGCGGGGTGTACCAGCCCTCGTGATGCATCTCCTCGAGCTTCTTCCTGCACGCGCCGCGATCCCAGAAGGTGAAGCCCCAGGCATCGTCCGGCGTCAGCCTGCCGTCGACGAGCAGCGGCACGTGGGTGGGAAACGGCTGCGTGGGCGAGAGGTATTCCTCGGGCACCTTGCCCGACTGCGGCACCGGCCGCTCCTCGACGGGCCAGATCGGCTCGCCCGTCTCGCGGTGCAGCACGAAGGTCATGCCCATCTTGGTCACCTGCACGACGACGGGGACGACCTCGCCATCGATCGTCAGGTCGACGAGCGTGGGCTGCGCCGGGGTGTCGTAGTCCCACAGGTCGTGGTGCACCATCTGGAAGTGCCAGGCGACCTCGCCGCTGTCGCCGTGCAACGCGACCACCGAGCTGGAGTAGTGGTCCAGCCCCTGGCGGTGGCCGCCGAAGTAATCGGGGGTGGTATTGCCGGTGGGAAGAAACACGAGGTTGCGCTGTGCATCCACCGCGATGATGGACCACACGTTGGTGGTGCCCGAGCGCCAGGTACCGTCGGGATTGCGCTCCGGACTGCCGGGCGGGACCGGGTTGAACACCCAGGCGAGTTCGCCAGTGCGCACGTTGTAGGCGCGCACGATGCCGCCGGGGGAATCCGTGCGCTGGTTGTCGAGCACCATGGAGCCGGTGATCACCAGGTCGCCGAGAATCGCCGGCGGCGACGTGATCCCGTACTCGTACGGCGCGTACCACGACAGGCCGCCGGTGGTGTCCACCTCGCCGCCCTCGCCGAAGTCCGGGCAGCGCTCGCCGCTGCCCGCGTCGAGCGCAACGAGCCGGCCGTCGAGTGTGCCGAGCAGGATGCGGTGTTCGCAAAACCCGTCAGCCCCGGAGCGCCAGCTACTGACGCCGCGGCAGTTGGGCAACACCGCCTGCTCGTCCATGTTCACGCCGGGGTCATGGCTCCAGAGCGTCTCGCCGGTCTCGGCATCCAGCGCGAATACCCGGTTGAAGGGCGTGCAGTAATACAGCCGGTCCTCGATCACGATCGGCGTGACCTGGAAGGAACTCTGGCTGTGCGGGGTCGCGCTCTTCCAGTCACCCTCGCGGTAGTCCCCCGAGCGGTGGTGCCAGGCAACCTCGAGCTGGGCGACATTGGCCGGTGTGATCTGGGTGGCGGGCGAGAAGTGGGTGCCGCCGGCGGTGGCGCCATAGGCAGGCCAGTCGCTCGCGGTACCCGCGGGCGTCTCACCGGGGTCGGTGGAGCGGCAGCCCGCAAGCAGGGCCAGCAGGGTGCAGACAGCGAATACGTAGGGTCGAGACATGCGGGAATCAGGCCATCGTTTGCCGGGCTGCGCGCCACCGGCGGCGAGCCTCGTTGTTGTTCCGGGTGTCCGGGAACGCGAGCGTACCAGCTCCCCAAACATTCTGACAGTGTAGTCAATATGTTTGGGGTGCGGAATTACAATCCGGCAATATCTGCATGGGCTCAGGCCACAATACGCTCCGCCGGGGGACTCCACGTATATAATGCGGCCCCCTCCCCGGGCGCCGCGCATGCAGACAAACTGGAAACTGGGCCTCGCCTTCTCGCTCGTCACCGTGCTGATGTGGGGCCTGCTGCCGCTCGCCCTGACCGTCGTGCTGGAGGCGATGGATCCGATCACCATCAGCTGGTACCGCTTCGGCGTCTCCGCGGTGATCGCGATGGCCTGGTACGGGTATCGCAGCGGACCGGCCTTGCGCGCCATGCTCGGGAGTTGGCCACTGGTGCTGGCCGCGACCGGCGGACTCACCGGGAATTATATTTTCTACATCCTCGGCCTCGAGCGCACCACGCCCGGCGCGGCGCAACTCCTGATCCAGATCGCTCCGCTGTTCCTGCTGCTGGGCAGCGTGTGGCTGTTGGGCGAACGCCTGTCCGGCTTCCAGTGGCTCGGCGTCGCGGTGCTGACGGCAGGCATGTTGCTGTTCTTCCACTCGCGCATTGCGAGCACTACCGCCACGAGCGACAGTTACATCAACGGCGTGCTCATGCTGGTCGCGGCATCCGTGCTGTGGGCGTTGTACGGCCTGGCGCAGAAGCAACTGCTGGGAAGCCATCACGCGCGGGAGATCCTGCTCATGCTGTGCGTTGGCGGTACGTTCTTCCTGTTGCCCCTGGCGGCGCCTCTGGAGGTTCTCGACCTCGACGGCGTGCAGATTGCGATGCTGTTGTTCTCCGGCCTCAACACGATCATCGCCTACGGCGCCTTCGGCCTCGCCATGAGCCACTGGCAGGCATCGCGGGTGAGCGCCATCATCCCGCTCGCGCCGCTGCTGACGTTACTCTTCACCGAGGCGCTGAACCGTTCCGGCATCGCCGCCATGCCCGCGGAACCGCTGGACTGGATAAGCGGCGGCGGCGCGCTGCTGGTGGTGACCGGCGCCGCGCTGGCGGCATTGCCGAACAATCGCAAACGGCCGGACTGAAGGCACGCCGGTTACTTGATCCGGCACATTGCAGTGCGCGCCGCCTTCTCCTAGCATCAACCTGCAATCCCTGGGAGAACCACCATGCATACACTGCGTTTACTGGCCGTTCACATCGTCGTTATCCTGTCGCTCGGCGCACTGCCCGCCCTCGCCGCCGATACGGTGTGGGTCGATGTCCGCAGCGCGCTGGAGCACAAACTGGACAATATCGAGGGCGACACGCGCATCACCCACTCGGAGATCGTGCCCGAGATCGAGAAGCTCTACCCGGACCACGATACGCCGATCAAGCTCTACTGCCGCTCCGGCGGACGCGCCGGCAAAGCCGAGGAAGCCCTGCGTGCCGCGGGTTACACCGATGTCGAAAACGTGGGCAGCATCGGCGACGCGCGCAAGCTGAGGGGCCTCGCGGAATAATGCGGTATAGCCCCCGGTTATAGAGACAGATCAGCGCAAATGTCCGAAACGAGAACTGGTGCGCTTTTGGCCTGACCGGTTTCCCCCTAGAATTTGTAAGTAATAGCTCCAGGGGACAACGGGGACGGCGATGCCACACCCGAGCACAACAGCGCAGCACTATCCGCACCGCCCCGCCATTATCATCGGTGATACTGGCGAGGTCGTGTCATACCGCGAACTCGACCAGCGCTCCAACCGCGCGGCACAGCTCTTTCGTGCGCTCGGCCTGCAAAGCGGCGAGCACATCGCCCTCATGCTGGAAAACAACCGCCACTTCCTGGAAATCGCCTGGGCCGCGCAACGCGCCGGCATCATCTTCACCCCGGTCGCTACCCACCTGAAGCGGGACGAGGTCGTCTATATCCTGCGCAACTGCGGCGCGCGGCTGTTCATCGGCTCGCACCTGACGGCCGACGTCGCGGGGGAAGTGCGCTGCGAGAAGACCCCGGTTGAACACTTCTTCATGGTTGGCGGCGGGCGTGCGGGCTTCACCTCCTGGGAGGACGCCATCGAGGAACAGCCGTCCACACCGGTTGCCGACCAGGGCAACGGCGTGCCCATGCTCTACTCCTCGGGCACAACGGGCCTGCCCAAGGGCGTCTTCGTGCCACCGGCGAGCGATGACGTGGACACACCGACAACCGTGACGCCGTTCCTCGCCGACGCGCTGGGCTTCGCCGATGACACCATCTACCTGAACCCTGCCCCGCTGTACCATGCGGGCCCACTGCACTACAGCATGATGACGCTGTACCAGGGCGGCACCGTCGTATTGATGCAGCGCTTCTCCGCCGAGATGTCGCTGAAGCTCATCGAGCGCTACCGGGTGACCCACAGCCAGTGGGCGCCGATCATGTTCATCCGCCTGCTGAAATTACCGCGCGGCCTGCGCGAGTCCTACGACATGACCAGCATGCGCGTGGCCGTGCACGGCGCCGCGCCCTGTCCTGTAGACGTCAAGGAGGCCATGCTCGACTGGTGGGGCGAGATACTGCTCGAATACTACTCGTCGAGCGAGGGCGTCGGCCTGACCATGATCAGCGCCGAGGACTGGCTCGAACACAAGGGGTCGGTCGGCAGGCCCGCCGTGGGCGAGGTGCACATCATGGGGCCGGACGGTCGGGAGCAACCCCCGGGCGAGGTCGGCCTTGTCTATTTCAGCGGCGAGCAGGTGCGCTTCTCCTACCACGGCGAGCCCGGCAAAACGGCCCGGGCATATAACGACCGGGGCTGGGCCACCGCGGGCGACATAGGCTATGTGAGTGACGACGGCTATCTCTACCTCAGGGGACGCGAATCGTTCACGATCATCTCCGGCGGCGTCAACATCTACCCGCAGGAGGTGGAAAACGTGCTCGCGGGCCACGAGAAGGTGGCGGACGTCGCCGTTATCGGCGTACCGAACGCCGAGTTCGGCGAGGAAGTCAAAGCCGTTATCGAGCCGGTGCGCTGGACCGAGGCGAACCCGGAAACCGCAAGGGAAATACTGGCGTGGTTGCGGGACCGCATCTCACCCGTGAAGATGCCGCGCACCCTCGAGTTCTACCCGCGGCTGCCTCGCCACGACAACGGCAAGTTATACAAGCAGCAGTTGTTGGACGACTACCTGCTGCGCGACAGCGCCTAGGCTTCAGGCGCGCCCCGGCGTGCGCGTACACCACCAGATCAGGGCGAGCAGGCCGACCTGCACCACGAGACGCACGTTCAGGAACAATTCCGACACATCAGGGAACAGTTCCGGGTGCAGCCACATGTGGACGTTCGCCGGGGTCACGCAGATCACCAGCAGGATCAGCCCGTTGCCCGCCCACTGGCGCGTGGCCGGCAGCAAAATGCCCAGCGCGCCCAGGATCTCGAACACGCCGCTGATATAGACGATCTCCTCGTGCCAGCCGATCCACGGCGGCATGATCGCCACAAAAAAGTCGGTGTTCGTGAAATGCGCCACCCCGCCCAGCATGAACCAGAGAAAAACGATGGCGAGTCCGGCGATTTTCAGTTTCGGCATATCTGGCTCCGCTGCGTGGCCCGGGGGCATTTGCTATCGGTCGAGATTGCCCCGACCCATTCTATTTCCAGAGGGCTCGAATCTACCCGGCCCTTTTCCAGTGGGGTCGAATTCATTCAGCTCTTTCCTGTGGGGTCGAATTCATTCGGCCCTTTTCCTGTGGGGTCAAATTCATTCGGCTCTTTCCTGTGGGGTCGAATTCATTCGACCTCGCGCGCGGCGCGCCCTCTTCCCGGTCGAATAAATTCGACCCCACAGTATTTGTATAGCACGACACCCGGCCCACCTCTCCACCTCAGAAAAACACGAACAGGCGCGATTCGATACTTTCCCGGGGCGGCGCGTCGGCCGGCGCTGCGGGATTGTCGAACGCCGTGTGTACAGCGCGCCGCGCGCTGCCGTCAGTCGCACTGTCGAAGGTCTTGATCAGCACCGCCTCGTCGCGAGTCACCGCCGGGTAATAGAACCAGCGGTGCGCGGGATTGTAGGTCACCAGTTCCAGCTCGCCGACGCGTTCCGCGGCCCGGCGCTCGCTGGCAACCAGGTCGGCAGCGTCGAGGGTCGCCGCATCGCACAGGGCCAGTGGGCTGTTGACCGCCGGCCCCGCGATCGATCGCCACACGTTGACGATGGCGTAGCGGCGCCGCAGCCGCACCTCCGCTTCCGCGCGTGGCAAGAGGTCGCGCAGGCGCTTCTCGGCCGACGCGTCCGTGTAATCGTTGTGGATCACCGCCGCGGGCTCCCGGGTGGTGCGTTTACCGCGCACAGCGCGTGAATCCGAACGCAGGGTGTGATCGAACACCAATGCTTCCGCGCCACCCATGGCATCGAGCACCAGATCACGGATGCTCGCCTCGTACGCCTCGCGTTCGTCTTCCAGGTGATAGAAATCCGTAACCGGCGCCGCGTGTGCCACCAGGCAGAAACCCTCCCGGTCCAGGGACGGCGCCGGTATGGCGGTGCGCCCGTCGTGCACAGTAACTTGCCGTTCCTCGAACTCGGCGCCGATGTCCATCGCCGCGTCGGCGCCCGCCCGCGAGGCGATGTAGACGGGACGTACCTCCCCCGGAACCAGGTAACTGAGCGTTGCGCGCAGTTCCGCGACGGTCATCGCAACCGCGGGTCAGTGGTAGGGCGCATCGTAGACGGGATCGTGGCCATCCATTATGGCGGTGGCGATCGCCGAGAGGTCCGTGATGTAGCCGAAGCCGGGGTCATAGCCGGCGAGATCCACATCGTACAGCGCGCGCAACCACACCAACCGGCCCAGGTCGACGAGGATGGTGTCGGCGTGACCGAGGGCGTCGTTGAAGATAGAAGGCAGTGGACCGTTGAGCATGGCCTCGACATCGGGCAGGTTGCCCGCCGCGAACAGGGTGCGCAGCTCCACAGCCGCCTGGCCGTAAGGTACACAGAAAAAGTCGACACCCGGGTACTTCGCGCGCAGGTCGTCCACGATATTGTGGGTTACGGCGGGGTGGGCCAGCTCCCAGTTGGACTGGTACTGCTCCGCTGTCATGCTCTCGGGGAAAGGCAGCCAGGGCATGGCGATGAAAAAACGCGTGTCCGGGTTCTGCGCCAGCGCGTAATCGACCCAGTTGTAATAACCCGTCATGCCCGGGTACGTCGGGAAGTAGGTCATGCCGAACAATTCGATGTTGCCGCCGTCCAGCACGGCCTGGATCTGCGCGCGCCTGGTGGCGTTGTTCCACAGCGCCTCGGGCGCGCCGTTATCGCCACCGGCGAAGAATATCTCCTGCGTGTGGTCCGCGAATCCGGCGGCCAGCGCGTGACCCGGCATGCCGCGGGCAAAGGGGTCGAAGAAACTGTGGCCGATAAAGAGCGACTCGAGTCCCACGTTCGTGACCTCGCGAAAGATGGCCACCAGCGCCGGCACTTCGACACCGGCGAATTCCGCCACCCAGTGTGCGGGTATGTCGAACTTGCAGTAGGCGTGCCGGGGCGTCGCGCAATAATTGGCCCAGCGATGGAAACGCCAACCGCCGTGCGGCACGGCGTAGTAGGCTTCCTGGTAGTCACCCGTCACGGTGTTGTGGACACAGTTTGCCGCGCCCGACCTGGCATCCGACAACAGGCAGTCGCGGTCGCCGCTGGCGGACAGGATGTCGCCTTCACCGACGATGTCGAGAGGGTGGTCACAGGCGACCAGAAGGCCTGCAAGCAGGAGCAGCAATACTTTTCGCACGGTACTTCCTCGGCCCGCGAGCAGGCCATTATGTTTTTACTTTGGATTCACTGTAGCACAGCCACGGTGAAGCGCCGGTGCGGTTGCGGGGCTTTGAATCAGGCCTCCGGTCCGGCGGGCGCGGTGCCCGGCAATTCCTGCGCCTGTAGCGGTGGCTGTTGTCGATTGACGAACCGGCGCGCGCCGGGAATATCACCGAACAGCTCTTCCGACAGTTCCAGCAGTTCGCCATCCCTGAACAGGGCCTGGAACTGCTCGTCGCGGCGCAGGTGGTGCCAGCGCCGGAAGGTCTCGTCCTCGCTGTCGAGCACCGGCATATTCGAACGGGCGACCCAGGCCATGAGGCGCGCCACCTTGAGTCGGCCCATGCGGTACTTCGTGCGCAGCCAGTGCCTGATGCCAGCGCGGTGGCGCCCGCGACTGCGCTCCAGGATCTCCTGGAAACGTGACTCGGAATACTGGCCCGCGAGGGTGCCGGCGAGCTTCTTGCGGTACGGCGGGTCACAGGTCCAGCGGTTGTAGAGGATAACGATGTCGCCCTGCTCGTCGCCCTTGCCCGCATTTTTCTGCGCGAGGGCACGCCGGGCGAGCGCCTTCCAGTTCTCGGCAATGACATCGAGTTCTTCGGTACCGCCTTTCGCGGCGCGCTCGCGGATGAACATGAGGCGACTCGCCAGGCAACTGAACGGATCGCGCAACACAATCACGTTGCGCCGCCGGTAGCTGCCGCCGATCAGGGATTCACGCTGCGCCTCGAACTCGGGGTCGAACACGCTGTCGAGAAATGCACGTCCCGGCTGCTGCAGGCTGGGACGGTCTTCATAGGAATACAGCAACAGGCGCTTGCGCGCATTGCGCACCTCGTCCAGTGATACGCCGGCGGGGAAACCCATGTGCAAAACGTTGCGCGCACTGGTGTAAGGATCAACGGCGCCGTGGGCGACCGTGTCGAGGAAGCACAGCTGTTCGCGCGGATACAGGCTGAGTATCCACTCGATGACGGTGTGACCGCCACTACGCATCACACCGACAAAACGCAACTCGAGTTCATTGACCCGCAAATCGGCCTCCGCTCATTATTATAATCGCGTGCCGCGCCGCGCGAGCCCGGGGGGAGGCGGCGCCAACAACGCGGAATATGGTAACCAAGACCGGCGTCGCAGGCCAAGTCTTCCACGCGGCGCCGTGGTTACGAAACGCGTTGTCATTGTCGCGAAGGCGCGGCTAGACTGAGGTTATGGACGCGCAAACCCTCGCCGCCGTACCGACGGAACAGCTGCTGCCCTGGCTGATGCTGGCGCTGTTCCTCTACGGTCTCTGCGAGCTGGCGTTCGTACATTTCAGGCTGCGACGGGCGCGCCTGCGCGAGTACGGCATGGCGTTCAGGGCGCTGGGGTTCAATCTCCTGGTCGGCATCTTTATTACAGCGATCGCGGGCCCGCTGAACAAGACCCTGCTGGCATTGTGGGGCGCCAGCCTCAGCCCCTTCGACGCGGGACTCGGCGCCGCCGGCTGGCTCTACGGGTTTGTCGTCTACGAGATGCTGTACTGGCTGCAGCACTTCCTCGCCCACAAGGTGCGCTTGCTCTGGTGCCTGCATTCACCGCACCACGCGCCGGGTGCCATGCACATGTTTGTCGGCTTCAACCACTCGTTCCTCGAGACGGTCTTTTACATGCCCTTCATGCTCGGCTTTGTCACCGCGCTGCTCGGGGTGCACCCCGTCGTGGTGGTCGTGATCACATTCGTCGACATCCTGTGGGGCAACTTCCTGCATGTCAGTGACGATGTGCTGAAGCGTCGCCTTGGACCCCTCGAGTACTTCATGCAGACGCCCTCCTACCACCGCGTGCACCACGCGCAGAACGTCCGCTACATGGACACCAACTACAACTCGATCACGCTGTTGGGCGACTGGCTCATGGGCACGCTGCAGCCACTGGACGACGCGGAAACCGTGCGCTACGGCATCACGCGCGATGTCGATACCGCGAGTTTCCTCGACGTGCACTTCGGGGAGTTCGTGCTGCTGTGGCGGGACCTGAAGCAGGCGTGCTCGGCGCGGGAGTTCCTCGGCTACCTGCTGCGCGCACCCGGCTGGCGACCCAGTGGGGAGCAGCAGACGGCAAAGGCCCGCAAACTGCGCGCACTGCAAACGAACGCGGCCGAAGTCGCCTAGAACGCCAGGTACTGCTCGGGCAAGACATGCCCGGAAAAGAACCGCCAGATTTCCGCCGCCGCATCGAAGCCGTCCAGGCCCGGCTGCGCGGGATTGGTGGGGTCATCGGGACCCGGCCAGGTGTGGCGCCAGTCATGCAGCGTCCACAACTGTACCTCGGCGCCGCTGTCGCAATTCTCCCAGCGCTCCAGCGTGACCAGTCCTGCGTGGCGTTGCTCGCGGCTGGCCTCCCCGCCGCAGCCGTCCTGGCGCCGCCAGTAGTCAACGGCGTCCGCGACCGACAGGTATTGCTGGCTCTCGGGCCGGTCCGGCCGCGGGCCGCCGGCGTAGGGCACCCTGTCGTCAGCGGTGCCGTGCACCAGCATCGTCGGGAGGGGCCGCACGGCGTCGGGAAGGCGCCAGACGGGTTCCGCCGGCGCCCCGCTGCCGCCCATCGCACCCGCCACCGGGGCGATGGCCGCGACGCGCCGGCCCTGGGTGGCACCCAGGTAGTGCGTGAGCATGCCGCCATTCGAGAAACCCGTGACATACACGCGCCTGCGGTCGATGTTCACCGCGCGCGCCACATCCTCGAGCGCGGCGAATATGAAGCCGATGTCGTCGAGGCCCTCGTCGAGGGCGCGGGCGCAGCAGTGCCCCGCGTTCCAGTGCTGGAGGAAGCCGAACAGGCCGATGCCGTTGGGATAGA
>JAUIEP010000285.1 GCA_030428835.1 Gammaproteobacteria bacterium
CGCCGTGTCGGTCTGGCAGGGCGGCGACTGGCGGAGCGTGGCGCGACTACACTGCGCGCAGGGGGACCGCTTCCTGGTCAGGAGCGGCGCCACGGTGCCGCTCGACGGGCACGTCGTCGCGGGTTCGGGTGCCGTGCGCGAGGACGTCTTCAACGGTGAACAGATGCCGCGCGATGTCGCCGCGGGCGACGGTGTCTTCGCCGGCACGCTCAACACCGGGCAGCCGCTGGAGGTCCTCGCCAGCTGCAACCCGGCGAACACGCGACTCGCGGCCCTGCAATCCAGCATCGGCACGGCGCGCGACGGCAAGCCCCGCCTCGCCAGGCTGGCCGACAGCGTGGCCTCCTGGTTCGTGGCGGGCATCCTGCTCGCGACTCTCGCGACGGCCGCGGTATGGCTGCAGGTCGACGCCGCGCGCGCGTTGTGGGTTGCGCTATCGGTGCTGGTCATCAGTTGCCCCTGCGCGCTGGCGCTGGCCACACCCGCGGCGCTCACCAATGCCGCCAACGCGCTGCGCCGCCGCGGCATCGTCGTGCGCGGGGAGAACGGCCTCGATGCGCTGGCCCGCATCACCCACCTCGTGTTCGACAAGACGGGCACGCTCACCGAGGGTAAGTTCACGCTGTGCGAAACCGGGCCGCTGGCGAACATCGCGGCGCCGGACCTGCTGGCCATTGCCAGCGCGCTACAGGCACAGAGCAACCATCCGCTGGCGGACGCGTTTACCGGCGTCCCGGCGCGGCGCGGCTTCAGCGAACTGCGGCAGGTTACCGGGTCGGGTGTGGAGGGCCACCACGACGGCGCGCGCTACCGCATGGGCAGTCGCGACTTCTGCGCGGAGATCGCCCCCATGCCCCCGGCACCGGCCGGAGACTGGTACTGGGTAGGCCTGTGCCGCGAGGGCGAACCGCTCGCCTGGTTCGGCCTCGCGGACGCGCTGCGTCCCGACGCACCCGATGCAGTCGGCCGCGCGCAGGCGGCGGGCCTGGATGTGCAACTACTAACCGGCGACGCATCCCGCCAGGGCGAACTGCTAGCACGCCAACTCGGCATCAGGACCGTGCTGACCGGCCAGTCGCCACAGCAGAAGATGCAGCACATCGCCGACCTGCAGGCGGGCGGCGCGGTGGTGGCGATGGTTGGGGACGGGCTGAACGACGCACCGGTCCTGGCTCGCGCGGACGCCTCTTTCGCCGTCGCCGGCGCCACCGACCTGGCCCGCGCGGAGGCCGACTTCGTGATCGCCGACGGCGAGCTGGGGCAGATCGCGCGCGCCCGCCGCCACGCGCTGCGCTGCCGCGCCGTGATCCGGCAGAATCTCATGTGGGCCCTGGCGTATAACGCCTGTGCCATCCCGCTGGCCGCGCTGGGGCTCGTGCCTCCGTGGGCGGCAGCGTTCGGCATGTCGGCGTCATCCTTGCTGGTGGTGGCGAATTCACTCAGACTGGCCAGGGCAAACTGAGGACACAACGCCGTGGACAGTCTGTACCTGCTCATCCCGATCGCCCTCATCTTCTGCGCGCTGACCATCCGCCTGCTGTTGTGGGCAGTTGACGACGGCCAGTACGACGACCTCGATCGCGAGGCCTGGCGCATCATTAACGACGAGGAGGAGGAGAAAGGCGCTTCGGAAGACGAGCGTGCCTGATCTTTCACTCGCCGGCGCGGCCTTCGCGCTCGGCCTGACCGGCGCCGGACACTGCCTCGGCATGTGCGGCGGCATCGCCGCGGCGCTCAGCCTCGGCGGTGGCGGCAAAACCGCCAACACGCTCGCCTACCACGTGGGGCGCATCCTGAGCTATACGGCCACGGGCGCCGTGCTGGGCCTCGCCGCCGGCAGCGTCGCTGCGCCTGCCTGGTCCCTCGGCCTGCGCTACCTCGCGGGGATTCTGCTCGTACTCATGGGCCTGTACGTCGCCGACTGGTGGCGCGCCCTCACCCTGCTCGAACGCGTCGGCGCCCTGCTCTGGCGTCCGCTGCAGAATGTCGGCCAGGGGTTTCTCTCGCTGCAACACTGGCGCGGCGCGCTGGGTCTGGGTCTCTGCTGGGGTTTGATGCCCTGCGGGCTGATCTACAGCGCCCTCGCGCTCGCCGCCACTTCCGGCAGCGCGGCGGGTGCCGCGGTCATGATGTTCGCCTTCGGGCTCGGCACTTTACCCGCGATGGTTGCCACGAGTCTCGGTGCGCAGCAGCTTACCGACCTGCTGCGGCGTCGGGGTTTCAAGCTGGCGATAGCCATTGCGTTGATCGGCTCCGGGGTCTGGTCTTTGTACATCACGTATGCGCATGCCGGGCACCTGGTCGGCGGGGGCGACTTGGAACAGCATCACATGCATTAAGTGCTGGCGTTCTTGTGTGGCTTTTGTGGTTGGGTGAGAACTGCCGGGCGTTGGTTTGAGAATGTGGGCGGTACCCGGGCACCGCGGCGTCGGGGAAGTTCTGGCGAGGCGAGAAAAGCAGCCTCGCCAGAACTTCCCCGCCACCGCGTCGCCCTACCCGCGCGCTTTATGTCACTATCCAACAATTGGTCGGTTCTTGCTCTCCGTTCTCCGGCCCGCGAGCGGCGGCATTCACTGCCTGAAAACGCGGCCCTCCGGGCTGCCCTCGGTCGGTCGCGAGCCCTGCGGTCTCGCTCCACTCCCTCGGCGCGTTTTGAACAGCAGGGAATGCCGCCGCTCGCGGGCCTTGTGGTTGTGCATGGAGTGGGATCGATTTCTTTGTGGTGATGGGGTTTTGTTTTTCGAAAACTCGAAAAAAAAGCCCCGTCGCAACGCGACGGGGCCAGGCGCCAGATGACCGTAGGTGAGCCGGTCAAATGGGGTTTTCAGAACTTGTAGGCGATGCCCACGTTGTAGACCCAGGGGTCGAGTTCGACGTCAAACTTGACCTTGGCGGCGTTGGCGCCGTTGGCCTTGGCCGTGATCTCCGCGGTGGTGTCGATATCGATGTACCAGAGACCGACGTTCACCGAGAGGTTATCGCTGAACGGGAAGTCGAAGCCCGCCTGCGCAGCGAGACCCCACGAGTCGTCGACGTCGAGATCCGCGTCGTTAACGGCGCCGCCGGTGAGGTCGCCGAGCAGGCCGATCAGTTCGCCGTCGACTTTCTCGTCGAAGAAATAGGTGTAGTTGAGG
>JAUIEP010000286.1 GCA_030428835.1 Gammaproteobacteria bacterium
CAGCAGCCTGAGTCTCACGGCGAAGGAGACGATCTGCCTGTCCCCGGGCAGCGCGTGCCACGGCGACGACTGCCCCTACGCGCGCGGCTACTACGACAAGCTGCCCGCGGCGCTGCACGCGGCCCTCGAGCGGCGCACACTGCGCCGCGCGGAGCTCGAGGAGCTCGCGCGCGAGCACGTCGTGTGTCCCTACGAACTCGCGCTGGACCTGCTGCCCTGGGTCGACGTGGTCATCGCCGATGCGCACTACGCCTACAGCCTGGCCGCGCTGCTGGGCCACGCGATGGACGGCGGCGGTGAGAGGTGGTCACTGCTCGTGGACGAGGCGCACAACCTGCCGGGCCGCGCGCGGCGCATGTACGGCGCAACGCTGGGCAAGCGACAGCTCCTGCAGGCGAAGAAGGCAGCGCCGCAAGCCCTGGCGCGGGCACTGGAACGCTGCAACCGGCAGATGCTGGCGCTGAACAGGGCGGAGTGGAAGGCGCCGGATTTCCACAGCGCTACCGAGGTACCCGCGTCACTGCTGCGCGCCCTGGAGCACCTGGTGGCGGAGACGTCCGCGCAGATGGCGGCGGACCCGACCTTCCTGCCGCGCCACCCGGTATTCGCTGACTTCTACTTCGAGGTGCTGCAGTTCCTGCGCGTGGCGGAGCACTGGGGCGATGACTACCGCTTCGAGCGCCACCGCGGCGAGCGCAGCCAGAGCCTCGCGCTGTCACTCAACTGCCTCGACCCCGCGCGGCTGCTGGGTGTGGCACAGGACCGCGCCCACGCGGTCGTCGCCTTCTCCGCCACCTTAAGCCCACTGGAATGGTCCCGCGCGGCACTCGGCTTCAACGCGGACGCCGTGTGTTCGCGCAGCGACTCGCCCTTCTGCGCCGCGCAGCTGCGCGTCACCCTCGCCACCGGCCTCGACACCCGCTACCGCCAGCGCGAGCAGAGCCTGCCCGCGCTGGCCACGCGCCTCGCCCGCTGGCTGGAGGACACGCCAGGCAACTGCATCGTGTACTTCCCGAGCTACCGCTACATGGACGACGCGCTGGCGCTCCTGCCGGAAAGCGCCGGCCGGCACCGCTGGCAGCAGCGGCCGGAGCTGCCCGAGGAGGCGCGCGCCGAACTGCTGGCCCTGTTCGGGCAGCGCGACGATATTGCCGCTTTCTGCATCCTCGGCGGCATCTTCGGGGAGGGGATCGATCTGCCCGGCGACGCCCTGCGCAGCGTCGTGGTGGTCGGCGTGGGCATGCCGCAGCTCAACCGCGACACCCGCCAGCTGCAGGAGTACTTCGATACGCGCACAGGCGCGGGCTTCGATTACGCCTTCCTCTACCCCGGCATGCAGAAGGTGGACCAGGCACTCGGGCGGGTGGTGCGCACGCTCACCGACGAGGGCAGCGCGCTGCTGATCGATACCCGCTATGCGCAGCGGCGCTATCGCGAGTTGCTGCCGCCGTGGTGGGATTATCGGGTGGAGTAAGACGGGGATTTCAGTGCGACGAGTAGCGTCCCGGCTTTCCATGTGTCATCTACGGTCTATTTTTTTGGGCTGTTACGCCCTTGTTTGGTCCCTGCAAACCCTTAAATTGGCACCCCCCCGGCCCCTTTAGTAAGGTGACCGGCCCCCGACTGCTCGCGTCGGGATTTAGGCAGTGAATGACAAGCATTCTTTGTCCGACTAAATGGCTGTGCTACAGTCGGCCGCTGCCTGGAAAACGGCACACTAGCCACTCCCGGGCAGCGGTTGGGCGACCCCTGGCCAGAACTCCCCGGACTGCGCTTTAAGCGGATAAAAGCCGCAAATAAAACAAAGACATAGCTACGGGAGAACACACCGCATGCGTATCGCCATTCCCAGCGAAACCCACCCCGGAGAGCATCGGGTTCCGATCATTCCCGCCCACGCCAAGAAGCTGGTGAGTATGGGCGCCGAGGTTGTCATCGAGTCCGGCATGGGGCTCGGCTCCGGCTACGCCGATGAGGAGTACACGGAGGCCGGCGCGAGCGTGTCGACCGACCGGGCCGACCTGTTCTCCACCGCCGATATGCTGCTGCGGCTGCGCAAGCCCGAAGCCGATGAAATCGCCCTCATGAAACAGGGCTGTATCCACATCAGTTACCTCGACCCCTTCAACGAGCACGGCCTCGTCAACGCGTTCAAGGAGCGGGGCGTTACCTCCATCAGTATGGAGATGATCCCGCGGACCACGCGCAGCCAGAAGATGGACGCCCTCAGCTCCCAGGCCAACCTCGCCGGCTATGTCACCGTGATCGAGGCCGCCAGGTTCCTGCCCCGCATCCTGCCCATGATGATGACGCCGGCCGGCACCCTGAAGCCCGCCAACGTGTTCGTCATTGGCGCCGGCGTCGCCGGCCTGCAGGCCATCGCGACTGCCAAGCGTCTCGGCGCCAAGGTCACCGCCTTCGACACCCGGCCGGTGGTGGCGGAGCAGGTGCAGTCGCTCGGCGCCAAGTTCCTCGAGATCGACCTGGGCGAGACGGGCGAGACCGCGGGGGGCTACGCCAAGGAACTGACCCCCGAACAGGTGGAGATGCAGCGCCAGGCGCAGAAGGACGTCATCGCCAAGTCCGACGTGGTGATCACCACCGCACAGGTTTTCGGTCGCAAGCCCCCGGTACTCGTGACCGCCGACATGGTGGCGGGCATGATGCCCGGCTCGGTGATTGTCGACATGGCGGCGGAAACCGGCGGCAACGTCGAGGGCTCGGTGCCCAACGAAGTCGTCACTGTGGGCGGCGTCACCATCGTCGGCCTGGGCAATCTCGCGGGCGAGGTCGCGGTCGCCGCCAGCCAGATGTACTCCTCCAACCTGTTCAATCTCGTGGAGGATGCATGGAACGAGGAGAGCAAGGAATTCGTCATCGACTTCGAGCACGACATCCTGCCCGGTTGCATCATCACCCACGGCGGTGAGGTGACCAACGAAACGATCAAGAACGTCCTGGAAGGGAGCGCATAATCATGGTTGCCGAAATTTCCCAAGCAGCTTCGCAAGTACCGTCGGAAGTATTCCTGACCTTCATCCTGTTGCTCTCGATCTTCCTGGGCTTCGAACTCATCAACAAGGTCCCGGCCACGCTGCACACGCCCTTGATGAGCGGCGCCAACGCGAT
>JAUIEP010000287.1 GCA_030428835.1 Gammaproteobacteria bacterium
ATCCACAGGCCGTCGGGATCGGAGAAGGACTCCTGCGTGCCGTGCGTGGTGTGCGCGATGACGAAGATGTCCCAGTTGAACGTGGTGCCCGTGTGCTGCTTGCTGTCGCGCCAGCGAATGATGTGGCCGTCGCCCTGCGTTGCCACCGGGTTCGCGGCGTTGCCCGCCAGTGCAACCCCGCCGCTGTTGGTGAGCGTGCAGTACACGTCGCCGTTGGGCGCCACGCTGGTCCACTCGGGCCGGTTCATGGGCGTCGCCCCCACGAGGTCGGCGGCGATGCGCGCATAGGTCAGCACTTCCGCCTGCGAGTTGAACTGGGCCGCCAGCACCGGGTTGTCGATGGTCAGCTCCAGCCAGTCACCGCTGCCGTCGTCGTTGAAACGCGCCGCGTACAGCTTGCCGTGATCCAGCGGGCTCATGCCCTGGGCGCGCATGGACTTCCAGTTGCGGTCCGACACGAACTTGTAGATGTAGTCCCCAGCCTGGTCGTCGCCCATGTAGCCCACAACGCGGCCGCCGCGGCCCACCGTGAGGGCGATGCCCTCGTGCTTGATGCGGCCGAGCGCCGTGCGCTTGACCGGATTGGCGCCCGGATTCTTCGGGTCGATCTCGACGACCCAGCCGAAGCGCTTGTTCTCGTTGGCGTACGTCAGGCTCGACAGGTCGAAGCGTTCGTCGAAGTCACACCAGCCGTAACGCGCGCGGTCATCGGATACGCTGTAGCGCGCGTCCGCGGGCGTCTGGACCCATGCGCCGCCGAAGGGACCGTCGCCGAAGTAGCCGTCGAAGTTCTCCTCGCAGGTCAGGTAGGTGCCCCACGGCGTGTGGCCGTTGGCGCAGTTGTTGAGCGTGCCTTTGGGCACCACGCCGTCATCGTAGATCGGTGAGCCCGGGGCGAAGGGCACGGGGCCGCTGAAATCCATCTCCGTGTTCGCGGTGATGCGACGGTTGTAGGGGCTGTCGAGGACGACGTCCCACTTGCCGTCGCTGTCCTGCGCGATCTCGACCACGGCGACGCCGTGTACGTGCTGTGAGCGCCGCACTTCCTCCAGCGAGTCCGGCAGGCGGTCCTCGCCGAAAACGTGGAAGTTGGTGCCGTATTCGTGGTTGATGCAGAGAATGCCGCGTGTGCCGGCGGTATTGAGCGGGAAGAAGTGCATGCCGTCGTGGCCGAGCCCGATCATGTGCTCCTGCTCGGCGGCAGTCGGGCGCGTGTTCGGGTCACCCGTGTAAGGCGTGATGCCGGACTTCAGCGGCGTACCCCAGGGGATCAGCACGTCGTAGGTATAGTCGTCGGAGATCACCGGCAGCCTGCCGCTGTTCACATCGGTTGCGAACTGTTCCAGCGAAACTTCCTTGAAGTTCACAAGGCCGTTCTGTTTGTCCTGGCCCACGGAACCGTTGGGGCCTTTCTTGCCGCCCTTGGCGGCGAGGGCGGCGCTGCTGCCGAAGAACGTGGTCGCGGCCACGGCCAGGCTGCCCTTGAGAATCATGCGGCGTGACATGCCAGCCGATTCGAGGACCTCGTTGAAGTGGCGGTTCTTGCTGGGATTGCTGCTGATGTCTTCTTTTTCCATGAGGGTGAATCCTTTTGGCTGATCCTTGGATTGACTGGGTAGCGGATGATCCCCGTGCGTAGGCATCGAAGGGGCAGTTCATGCTAGGAATCGATCGTGACGGACCCGTGACTGGCCCGTTAAGGTTCTGTGTAGGTTTTTTGTCAGGGCAGCTTGCGCCGGCACCCGCCTGGCAACCCGGAACGCGTCGGCCGGATGTGCGGCGTGATCCGCACGCGCCGGGACACCGTAAAGTCTTACAAGCGCGCCGCGAAGTGCGCAGCGACGACCAAATCCATGAGTTCAACGGAGGAAGTAATGAACACGACCACGGGCAAGCACGTCACGAATTTCACGGTGCCGGGCATGCAACAGTCACCCGCGGAAGAGACCATCGCGATCCTGGACAAACGCCTCGTCGCGTTGATCGATCTGCAACTCACCCTGAAGCACGTTCACTGGAACGTGGTGGGTCCCAATTTTATCGCCGTACACGAGATGCTCGACCCGCAGGTCGACGCGGTCCGCGAAATGTCCGATGAGGTCGCGGAGCGTATTGCGGCCCTGGGCGGTGTGCCGGTTGGTACGGCCGGGTCAATAGCGCAGCGGCGCGACTGGGAGGACTACTCGCTCGGCAAGGCCAGCGTTGAGGAGCACCTGGGTGCACTCGACATCGTGTACTCCGGCATCAACGCGGACCATCGCTCCGCCATCGGGCGACTGGCTGAGCTGGACCCCGTGTCCGAGGACATGCTGATCGGGGAACTGGCCCGGTTGGAGCAGTTCCAGTGGTTCGTGCGCGCCCACCTGGAGTCCGCGTCGGGTGAACTGCCGACTGCCGGACTGCGCAGCGAGAAGCAAGCCGCGCGCGCCGCCAGCGCTTGACGCATCGACGCAGTGGGGGCCATGGGCCCCCGCTGTCTTTCGCCAGCCCGGGATCATTGGAGAACGCATGAAAGAGCGCCAGTTTTTTTTCGCACCCGACTTCACCTCAGCCAGCAGCATCGTCGATGACCTCAAGGAGTTCGGTATTACCGAGGAAGACATCCACGTGATCGCCAACGACGAGGGCGTGCTGGAACCGCTGCCCGAGCCCGACATCACCCACCGCAGTGATATCGTCGACGCGGCCAAGCGCGGCGCGGCCACCGGTGGCGCGATGGGCCTGCTGGGGAGCATCGTCGCCGTGACGGTACCCGCCTTCGGTTTGACCCTGGGCGGCGGCGCCATCCTGGCCGGTACCGCGCTGGGTACGGCGCTGGGCACATGGTTCAGTACCCTCGTGGGCGTGAGCGTGCCCAACCAGGACGTGGAGGACTACCGCCATCGTATCGAGCGCGGGGAGTTCATGATCATCGTGGATTGTGAACCTGAACAGCAACCGCAACTCGCCGCCATGCTGGAGAGTCGCCACGCCGACACGCTGCTCATACGGGGCAACCTGGACGCCGCGTGAACGACACCGGCCGTCCGGCGCAGGTGGCGCGCTCGCCGCGCGTTTGGTGTCAGTCCGACCTGAGCCCGAGACCGT
>JAUIEP010000288.1 GCA_030428835.1 Gammaproteobacteria bacterium
GGCGTCCAGCGCGGACTTGGAGGCGACATAGGCCGAGAAGCGCGGGCTCGGCGTCAGCGTGCTGATGGACGACATGTTGATGATATGGCCCTGCTTGCGCGCGCTCATCGAGGGCAGGAAGCCCATTGTGAGGCGCACCGCGCCGAAGTAGTTGATCTGCATGGTGCGTTCGAAATCGTGGAACCGGTCGTAGGACAACTCGAGCGAGCGGCGGATGGAGCGCCCCGCGTTGTTGATCAGTATGTCCAGGTGGCCATGGTTGTCGAGCACCTTCCGCACAAGGGCATCGCACTCTTCCATGTCGGACGCGTCAGCCTGGTAGATGGTGGCCAGGCCGCCGAGCTCGGCGATTTCCGCCGCGGTCGCTTCCAGCTTCTCGGCGCTGCGCGCGACCAACAATACGTGTGCGCCGGCCTCGGCGAGGCGCAGGGCGGACGTCTTGCCGATACCGGAGGAGGCGCCGGTGATCAGCACCGTCTTGCCCCCCACGTTGCCCTCGAGGGAGCGGTCGACGAACAGGTCGGGGTCCAGCTTGCGTTCCCAGTAGTCCCAGATGACCGGGGCGTAGTCCCTCAGGTTGGGACAGGCGATGCCCGAACCCCGCAGTGCGCGCTCCGTGTCGCGACAGTCGTAGCGCGTGGGATAGTCGATGAACATGGTGACGGAGTCGGGCAGGCCCATGTCGTCCAGCAGTGTGTGCACGATGCGCTTCACGGGCGGGAGGCCCGCCAGGGTCTCGCGCACGAACTTGGGGATGAAGCCGAACATCCGTGTATCCAGGCGCATGCTGAAGCGCGGCGCGTGCCCCGCGTCGGCGAAGATATTCAGCAGTTCTCCCATGGAGTAGTGATCGGGGTCCGTCAGGTGGAAGCAGCGCCCCTCCAGGTCGTCCTGGTGCACGATGCAGTCCATGGCGTCGACCACGTAGTCGACCGGCACCACGTTGAACTTGCCGCCCTCGATGCCGATGAGCGGGAACCACGGCGGCAGCACGTTGCGGATTTTCTGCAGGCTCTTGAAGAAGTAGTAGGCGCCGTCGATCTTGTCGATCTCGCCGGTGTCGGAGCGGCCCACGACCATGGCGGGGCGGTAGACGCGCCACGGGATCTCGCACTCCCTGCGCACGATACCCTCGGAGTCGTGTTTGGTGGAGAAGTAGGGGTGTTCCAGGCGCTCGGCCTCTTCGAACATGTCCTCGCGGAACGTGCCCCGGTACATGCCCCCGGCGGCGATCGAGCTGACGTGCTCGAAGGAGCCGGCCTCCAGGGTCTTGGCCAGCCGGATGGCGTTGCGGGTGCCGTCGATGTTGGTGGCGGTCTGGTCCTCGGCGGAGGCGCCGATGTCGTAGATGGCCGCGAAGTGGCAGAAGTAGCGGACCTTGCCCTTGAGCTCGGCGATGGTGGCGTCGTCGACACCCAGCAGCGGGCTGGTCAGGTCGCCGGTGACCGGCACCAGGCGGTTGCCGTGTGCGCCCATGCTTTCCTGTAGCGCCTCGAACTTGTCCATCGACTGCGCGCGGGTGAGTACATAGATTTCGCCGTCGCGCTCCGCCAGCTTCGCGATGAAGTTGCGTCCGATGAAGCCAGTACCGCCCGTGATGAAGTACGCCATGGTGTGTCTCCCGCCCTGTGGTCAAGTTATGTGGTAATTCTAGTAAATGTGCAGGAGGGCGCTATGGCGCCTTCTTGCAAACCGTGGGGGCAGGAATTTTCAGCAGTGGCGCTGGCGGTATTCCGAGGGGGTCAGCCCGGTCCATTTCTTGAAGGCCCGGTGGAAGGTGCTGGAATCGGAGAAGCCCATGAGCTCAGAGAGCTCCTGGGTGGTGTAGTCGCCGCTCGCCAGGTAGCCGATCGCCGCGTTCTTGCGGCACTGGTCCTTCAACTGCTGGAAGGAAGTGCCTTCCTCGCGCAGCCTGCGATGCAGTGTGGGCGTGGTCATGTGCAGTCGCCCGGCGACTTCCGCCAGGCTGGGCAGCGGCCGCTGGAAGTCGCAGCCGATGAGATTCTTCACCTTGTTGGCCACGCCGTGGGAGGCGGGGTCGATGCGAAATAGTTCGGCGGGGTAGGTCTCCAGCATGGCGTTCAGCGATGATTCGCTCTGTACCACGGGGAACGCGAGGTAGCGGCGCGAGAACGTGATAGCGTGGCTCTGCGCGAGAAACTGTACCGGTACACCAAACACCTCGCTGTAGTCGCCCTTGCCGGTGCCGGGCTCCCTGATGCGCGCGGCGTACAGGTCGATGTAGGTGCCGATGAACCAGCCGCAGACCCGGTGCCACATCGCCATGGAGAGGATGCGCCCCGTCAGGCCCGGCAGCCAGCTCAGGCTGTCCATGCTGAAGTTCTCCGGTGCGGTCAGGCTGGCGTCCTCCCTGTCGGAAAAATGAAAGACGCAATGCACCAGGTCGCCGTCTTCCTCGAGGGTAAAGGTGTCGCCGCTGGCCTCCAGGCGCTGGAAGTACACGGCGGCGCGGCGCATGGCCTGTTCCAGGTCCGGCGCGTGCAGCATCGCCTGGAACATCATGCGGTAGGAGCTGAACGCCAGCGTGTTCTGCACTTGGGCCGCGCTGTCGTGCAGCGAGTCCTGCAACTTGCGCACGAGATGGATGAAGAGGCGTCCGTAGTCCTCAACCGAAATCCGGGCGTCCGCCACGGCCGAATCCTTCAGGAGGACCAGCGGCAGGTTCAGTTCGGTGAGCTCCGCGCGCAGTTCCTCCTCGGGCATCGGCGTGAGGCGCAACAGGGACTGCGCATAGCGCAGCGGGATCGATTCGGCCATTGGAACAAACTCCTGTACCGCGTCCATTGTACTGGGCGCCGGGGGGTGGGCAAGGAGCGGCGCCGCCATGCAAAATCCGGTCAACAGAATTTGCCAAGTCACGCCGTTGGCAAGCGGCCTGCGGCGCGGCTAACATTGCCTGCAAATTCGAGCAGGCGGAAACACAGGGTGGGGATCATGTCCGATTTGAAACAGGAACACGACGCGGCGATGGCCCAGTTGACGGGGCCCGGCGCACCCTTCGAGTTGGCCGGCAGCGAGGAGCAGGGGTTTTTCTACGCCGGTGCGCCGGCCACC
>JAUIEP010000088.1 GCA_030428835.1 Gammaproteobacteria bacterium
GCGCAAACCGGGGTCGCCCGGGTGCGACGCCGCAGGCACTGCCCCGGTACCCCGGCCGGTCACGCACCCTCCCGGGGGCATGAGTACTAGTCACTATTTCCAATTCCCCGGTTGGCGTTAAGATGCTGCTTAGCGTTCGAGATTCAACGCTGCGCCCGGCCCCTGAAGGCGGCTACCGTGTCTGGTCGCCGTGGCGGCCCTGCGCATCGGGAGGGGCCACCGCCATGCCAGCTTTTCGCACCGTCGTTTTCTTTATCGCCTGCCTGACCCCGGGCATTGCCGCCCTTGCGCAGGCCTCGGGCGAGGCCTCGGAGCCGACGCCCGAGCAGGTGGACGCCGCATTCACCCCCGCCGACGCCGCCCGGGAAGCCGCCCGCTGGAGCAAGACCATCCGGCCGCGCGACGAGCGCTCCGCGCTGGAGAGCCTGAGCGAGGAGGCGGACCTCATCTTCCACGGCACGGTGCACGCACAGGAGGTGCAGTATCGCGGCAACGACATTCCCTTCACCTACACCACCTTCGCGATCAGCGACCTCGTGAAGGGCGAGGCGGACGGCGGCTTCTTCACGCTGGTGCAGGAGGGCGGCCCCGACAGGTACGACCCGGAGAAGGTGTTGCTGGTGTCCACGTCGGAGTACTTCGCCACCGGCGAGGAGGAACTGCTGTTCATCGCCTTCGACCAACCGACCGGCACGCACATGGTGCAGGAGCGCTTCCGCATCCTGGAGGGGCTCACCTACAACGCCAACGGCCGCGGCGTGGTGATACAGCAGGCAGGTCCCGGCGCCAGGCCCGGGCTCCGGCTGACCCGGGGGCGCAGTGCCGACGAGCGCTTTCGCACCGTGCCCCTCGGGACGACTGCCTTGTACAAGCAGTTTGGCGATGACACCGGCAACCCCGACGGCGACCCGGGCGGCGTGGGCGCTGCCGCGCGCGCCGCGGCTTCGGCGCAGGACAACATGGGTTCGAGTGTGGGCGATGTGCTGACCGCCCTGCAGGAAACGGGGAGGTAGCAGCCATGAAGATTCTCCCGCGCATTGTCCTTCCGCTGGCACTCGTCGTGTTCACCGGCCATGCGAATGCCTACAACTATTTCACCTGCTCCCTGGGTGGGGAACTGAATTTTCCCGGGCATATCAGCATGAACTTCGCGGACAACCTGAGCACCGTGGAAAAAGCGGCCATCACCCGCGGGCTGCAGCGCGCCACGCAGGTCTCCGATACCTCCATCACGGCCATCAACAACTTCGATGACGATTACGAGGGTAACAACACGGAAAGCGAGATCTACCGCGACAACATTCCAACGGCGGATTGTCGTAGCTGGGTGACGACCGGCACCTGCAATGTGGTCGAGGTGGACATGCGCTTCGGCAACCTGACCTGGGTCACGACCGACAATTCCCAGCACGAGCCGTACATACCTCCCGGCACCGGGCGCAATATGACGGGCGTGGCCGTGCACGAGGCCGGCCACTGCCTGGGCCTCGCCCACTCCGACAACATCTACAACATGATGGGCCACGACTGGACCCACGTGACACGCAACGGCACCGCCGCCTACTACGGGCCCGGTGAAGACATGTCCGACGGGCTGATCGACAAGCACGGCAAGAAATCGACCAACGACAGCAACCGCGATGTGGGCATCACGGTATTCCGGTACCAGGGCCCCGACGGCGGCGGGTACAGCCGCCACATGGCGGGCGAGATCACCCAGGCCAGCGTGGCCGTGCCGGTCGTCGGCAGCTTCGACGAACAGGACGTCTACCAGGTGGTGGCCGGCGAAACCGTGCAGATGGAGCTCACGCTGGAGAATAACGGCGAGAAGAACGCCGAACTGCCGACCATCGGCTACTACCTCTCCACCAACAGTTCCATCAGCACCCTGGACACGTTGCTGCGGACCAACGCCATCAGTATCGGCAGGGGGTTCCCGCTGGAGACGGCCATCTCGGTCACCATCCCGGTCGGCACCGCGCCCGGCAACTACTTCCTGGGTGCCTATATAGACCATGAGAACGAGATTCCCGAGGTCACCAACGCCAACAACGTGGCGTACTACCCGATCGAGGTGGTGCCGCCGTCCTCGGACCTCACCTTCCCGTTCTTTGCCCTGAGCAAGACCACGCTGGCGTTGAACGAGGAATTCACCGCCTACACCATTGTGCGCAACGATGGCGACTACGCATCCACCGCGGGTAACATTCATTACTACATCTCACAAAGCCCCAACACATCGAAGCTCAACCCCGTCGGCAGCAGCACGCCCTTCGCCCCGCTGGCGTCCGGTGCCCAGCGCGCCGGCAACACCCTGTTGCAGGCGCCGCAGTATGAACCGACGAGCACCCGGTACATCGGCGCCTGCGTCGAGGATGTCGCCAACGAGCTGGTGATAAACAACAACTGTTCGACCGGCGTCGAGGTGCAGATAAAAGCGCCGCCGCCGGTTGTCCTGTCCTGGCTTGCCACGGATATCACTGCGACGAGCGCCACCCTGCACGGCACGGTGGACCCCAACGGCGCGACGGCCACGGCCTACTTCGAGTGGGGCGAGACCACGGCCTACGGCAATAGCGTGGTCTATGGACAGGAGGGGCCGGAGCCCGGCGTGGTGGCGGTCAGCAAGACCATCAGCGGCCTGACCTGCAACACGCAGTACCATTTCCGCCTGCGCGTCGTTGAGGCGGACGGCATTGTCTACGGGGACGACAGGACGTTCACCACGGGGTCGTGCCCGGGCTGTTAGCGGCCTCCTGTTCCTGAGTACTCGTGCTCATTGCCGGGGGGTGTCGCCCGGCCCGAATATGGCTGCAACAGGTGTTCCTGATCCTCCTGGACCAGCGTCCAGCGTGTGCGCCTGTAGCGTGACGGCGTCTCGTACGTACCGGGGAAAAGGACATCCGCTGAATCCACCAAAGGGAGTTTGGATACCATGCATACCGCTTCTTCATCGTCCGCCGTTGCCATTGCAGTGACCACTGGCCGCGCATTGTTACGTACAGCCGTTTGCGGCGCCCTGACATTAGGTCTGCTCAGCGGCTGCCACTGGCTCAAGCTCACCAGCGTCAGCAGCGCCGGAGCGCAGGCAGACGCTGCTGTGGTGGGCCCCGTGCTGTCGGGCGATGGCCGCTATATGGCGTTTTTCTCCAACGCCACCAACCTGGTGGCCAACGATACCAATGGTACGACGGATGTGTTCCTGCACGATCTCCAGGCAGGCACTACCACAAGAGTCAGCGTGACCGCTGCCGGGGCTCAGGGGGACACGTTGCTCGGCAATTCCGATGCCGCCCTGTCCGCCGACGGACGGTATGTCGCGTTCGTTTCTCGCGCCACCAACCTGGTGGCCGGCGATACCAACGGTGTCCGCGATATTTTCGTGCGGGACACGGTCGGGAATACGACGACACGGGTCAGTCTCACCACCGCGGGGGGTGAGGGCAACAGCAACAGTTACGAGCCCGCCATCTCCGCGGACGGCCGCTACGTCGCCTTTTCATCGAACGCCACCAACCTGGTGGCCGACGACTTTAACGGCGTGCGGGACGTCTTTGTGCGCGACACTGTGGCGGGCGGGACCGTGCGCGTGAGCGTTGACAGCGCGGGGAACGAGGGTGACGGCGCAAGCGACCTGCCGGCCATCTCCGCTGACGGACGCTATGTGGCCTACGCTTCGGATGCCGGCAATCTTGTGGCGGGAGACACCAACCTTGCGCGCGATGTCTTCCTGCACGACACCCAGACCGGCACCACCATCCGGGTGAGCGTTGACAGCGCGGGCGCCCAGGCGTCCTTCTTCCTACCCGGCTTTGTCGGTGGCGATACACCGGCAATCTCCGGAGACGGCCGTTTCGTGGCCTTTGTATCCGAAGCCGACAACCTGGTGTCCGGGGACTCGAACCTTGTAGCCGACGTTTTCCTGTATGACACCCAGACCGCACGCACAACGCGGGTAAGTGTCGACAGCCTCGGCGGCCAGGCTGGTGGTTTCAGCGAGGCACCCTCCCTGTCGGCGGACGGTCGTTATGTCGCATTTACGTCGATTGCCAGCAACCTGGTGTCGGGGGATACCAATTTCACCTATGACGTGTTTCTACACGACACGCTAACCGGCGCGACCTCGCGCCAGAGCCTGAGCGCCCTGGGCGGCGAAGCCAATGGTACAAGTGCCTCGGCCGCGCTGTCCGCTGACGGGCGCTATGTCGCATTCGTCAGCGATGCGGACAACCTGGTCGCGGGTGATGTCAATGTGCGGCGCGACGCGTTTATTCGCGCGACCCCGCAACTGGCGATCACCTCCGTGGTGCCCGACCATCTGCCGATTGGGGCCACCACGTCCGTCACGATTAACGGGGACTACTTCCTGCCCGGCACGTCCCCCTTGTTGCCGGGTGCGCAACTGACAAATATTGTGATGGTCGACGAAAACACCATCACGATGGATGTGACCATTGATCCAGCCCAGACAGCGGGTGCCCGTTCGCTGGTGATGAAACAACTCGGTACGGGTGCCGGCGATTTTACCGGAGTGGCGGTGAACTGCCTGAACTGTGTAACGTTCCAGTAGGCGCGCAGTGCGCAGTGGCCGGGATTTACGCGGACTCGGTCACTGCCCTGAAGACTAGCGAGAACGCCACCCCATCCACCGTATTCTGCGCCAGCACCCTGCCCGCATGGTGTTCCGTCACCAGCCGCACGATATGCAGTCCCAGCCCGAGATGCACTTCATCTCTGCCGGGTTCGCGCCGCGACACCATGGCCTCGAACAGGGCGTCGCCCATCTCCTCGGGCAGGGGCGGCCCCTCGTTCGCCACCTGCACGTGCCAGTCGCCACCGGCTGCCACCAGGCGCAACTGGATGTTGCCGCCCGGCGGCGTGAAAGACGCCGCGTTGTCCAGCAGCTTGTCCAGCGCCTGCACCAGCAGCTCGGGCGCGGCGTTCACGATCGCATTGCCCGTCGGTAACACCAGAGTGAGTTGATGCTTTTGGTACAGGTCCCGGTACACGGGGAACAACTCACCCAGCAAGCCGTTCAGGTCGGTCGCCACCAGCGGCTGGCCGCGGATGCTGTCTTCGAGCACGCTGGCCTCGCCCATCGCGGTGAGGATGCGTTGCAGGCGGGCGAGCCCCTCCCGCGCACGGGTGAGGTAAGCGGCCTTGCGCGACGCGTCGCTGGCTTCCAGGTTGTCCAGCGAGCCCTGGATTACCGCGATCGGCGTGCGCAGCTCGTGCGACAGCTTGCGACTTAAGCTGTGCAGGTAGTCGTTGTAGCGCCGCACCCGCGCCAGCAGGTCGGCGTACTGGCGCGACAGTTCGCCCACCTCATCGCGCATCGCGCTGCGCGGGAAATCCCCGGCCACGCGGCCGTCCTCGGTCAGCGCGTTGCTCGCGGCCAGCGACAGCCGCCGGATGCGCCAGGACAGCACGCTCGCGTAGAGCAGCAGCGCGCCGATGGCCAGCGTCATCGCGGCGGCGCTGTAACCCAGCAACCGGCTGAACGCCTGGTCCGTCAGTGACAGGTAGGTCTCGGAGCTCTCGCGCACGATCACGGCGCCAATCGGGCCGCTGCCGCTTGCCACCGGTACGGCGCTGGAGAGCAGGGTCCTGCCGGACTGCAACGGGTCGCGGTAGCGCTGGTGCGCGGCCTGTCCCGCGAGCGCGGCGTCGGCTTCGGTTGCATCGAGTTTGCCGTCGCTGCCCGGCCGCGGCGGCGCGGCCAGGCCGTTGTCGGCGAGGATGCTGCGGTACAGCAATTGCAACAGCCAGAACGTCTCCGGCCCGGCGGCGGCCTCCGGCAGGTCGGCGCGCACCTCGCCGACCTGCCGCGCCTCCCGGTCCAGCACCGCGATCCCGGTGCCCGGGCGGGCGAGGGAGGTCAGCAGCGCGCGCAGCTCGTCCGGGCTGTACACCAGCCAGGGCGGCGCGGCGCTGTCGCCGCGCGAGATGTTGCCGAGGAATCCGGTGCTGCGCCCGTTGCGGATGCGCTCGTCGACCACGTAAAAGCCCAGCCGCCCGCCGGTATATCGCAGCGGCAGCGCCAGTTCGATCGTGTAGCCGTCCAGTCCGTCCTGCCACACGCCGCGAATGCGGCCGGGATCGAGATCGTGTTGCCGCAGGCGCGTGGCGCGGGCGCGCACGGCGCCGGGTGCCGAGGTGGCGATCGCGTAGTCCTGGCGCCTGCCGTCGTACCACAACCGCAACACGAGCCGGTCGCCGTTGGCTTCCTCCGACAGCGCCGGGTTGTGGTAGATGATCTCGTCGTCGCGCACACGGAACAACAGGTACAGCACGCCGTCGCGGGTCTGCGCCATGGTCTGCGCGCTGCCCGTGCCGCTCCTTGCGTTGAAGGTCTGTGCCTGCACGTGTTCCCAACCGTCGTCGTAGCCGTCCACTATGACGGGTGCGGCGGTAGGCCGGGCGTAGATCGAGGTGCGCCGATCGTCGCCGCTCGCCTGCCGCTCGATGTAGGGGTAGAGCAGCGTGGGTTGCTGCGACAGGACCCCGGCTACCGCCTCGCCGGTGGCGCGCAGCGCCTGGGCCTGCCCGGCGCGCAGCGCGCCCTCCATCTCGCGCACGAACTGGCAGCCCGCCCAGGGCAGCGACAACAGCAACAGCGCAACAACGAGTAACTGCCGCCGCAGGCTCACAGTCCCGACCAGCGGTAGCCGATGCCGTAGGCGGTCTCGATCGCCTTGAAGTCGTCGTCCAGTGCCTGGAACTTGCGCCGGATGCGCTTGATGTGCGAGGTGATGGTGGCGTCGTCCTGCACAACCCCGGCCGCGTCCATGAGCTGTTGTCGCTTCTTGACCTGGCCGGGGCGGCGGGCGAGGGCGTGCACAATCCAGAACTCGGTCACGGTGAATTCGAGCGCCGCGCCGCGCCAGCTCGCCGTCATGCGCTCCACGTTCAACGCCAGCGGCCCGCACTCGAGGATGTCCTCGGAGCGCTCCGGTTCGCGCAGCGCACGCACCCGGCGCAGCAACGCGTGGATGCGCGCCAACAGCACGGCCTGGCTGATGTCCTTGGTCAGGTACTCGTCCGCGCCCAGCCGCAGGCCGCTGATCACGTCCAGTTCCGAATCGCGCGCGGTGAGGAACACGATCGGCAGGTCGGGGCAGTGGCCGCGCAACTGGCGGCACAGCTCGAAGCCGCCCTCGGCCTCGTCGCCGAGGCCGATGTCGATGATCGCGAGTCCCGGCAGTTCGCGCGCGAACGCGGCGCTCGCGCTGGGTCGATCGGCAAACAGCGAGACGCGAAACCCCTCGCGCCGCAACGCGTCGCGGTAGTTCTGCGCGATGCTGGCCTCGTCCTCGACGATGGCGATGTGCTCGGGCATGCCGGTTCGTCCCCCGTTTTGGCCAATGTTCCCCAATCGGCGCCACCAGCACAAGCGCGCGCCACATTTCGCCACAATTGCTCCCGTAACTGCCCGATGGTCGCCCCGCTTTCGCCACCCGGGCCCGCTTGAATACCGGCAGACACTGCAAAGGAGTTTGCCATGTGGATTTACACTGATATTCAGGCGGCCTGTCACCGCGACCTCACACGTTTCGGCTCCGTGCCGGCCTGGCTGGCGTTTCGCTGCCTCCCCGCGCTGCTGGCGGCCGCGCTACTTCTGCTGTTGCTGTCCGCGAGCACAGCCCGCGCCGAGACCTTCACCCCACGGGAGGTGTTCGAGGAGGGTGTGTCCGGCGGCCGTCTGTTGCTGCGCGCGCAGGGCGCGGTCGACTATACCGGCGCGCTACAGCAGGGCAGCGATGTGCGGCTGGACATCAACGGACTCATCGCCACCGTGCGCCTCGAGCAGCGCTTCACCAACGATACCGATAGCTTTGTCGAGGCCCTGTACGTATTCCCGTTGCCGGAGACCGCCGCCGTGCGCTACATGGAAATGCAAATAGGCGAGCGCCGCATCGTCGGCAAGGTGCGCGAGAAGGCCGAGGCGAAGAAGCTGTATGAGCAGGCGAGGAAGGCGGGCAAGAAGGCGAGCCTGGTGTCGCAACAGCGTCCCAACCTGTTCACCAACCGCGTGGCCAACATCGCGCCGGGCGAGTCCGTGGCGGTGGTGCTGGAGTATGTGCAGTCCGTGGAGTACGACGCGGGCCAGTTCGCCCTGCGCTTCCCCATGACGATCACGCCGCGCTACATGCCCGGCAACCCCTTGCACCAGGGGGACCTCGAAGACCCGCATAGCCTGAGCTTCGAGTCGCAGGGCGGTTGGGCACTGCCGACCGACCAGGTACCGGACGCCCACGAGATTTCTCCGCGGCTCGAGCCGCGAACCGGCAGCGACGCCGACCCCGTCAACCCCGTGACGATCAACGCGACGCTGGACATGGGCATGCCGCTGGCCAGTGTTGAGTCCGCGTACCACGACATCGCGCTGTCGCGTCGCGCGGGCGTGTACAGCATCGCGCTCGCGGGCGGTGTCAGCGAGATGGACCGGGACTTCGTGCTGAGCTGGCGGCCGGTGTCGGGCAGCGAGCCGCAGGCCGCTCTGTTTACCGAGACGGTCGAGGGCGAACAGTACGGACTCCTGATGGTGTTGCCGCCCGCGGCTGCACGCCGCGATGCGTCGCTGCGCCGCGAGATCATCTTCGTGATCGATACTTCCGGCTCCATGGGCGGGGTGTCCATCGAGCAGGCGCGCGCGAGCCTGACCGACGCACTCGAACGTCTGGGGCCGGACGATCGCTTTAACATCATCGAGTTCAACTCCACCCACTCGAGCCTGTTCCGCAACGCCATACCGGCCTCGCGCAACAACGTGGCCCGCGCGAAGGAGTTCGTGCGCCTGCTGAACGCCTCCGGCGGCACCGAGATGTTGCCGGCCCTGCGCGCGGCCCTCACGCAGCGGCGCGACCCGGACCTGTTCGAGGCGGGCAACGCGGTGCGCCAGGTGATCTTCATTACCGACGGCGCGGTGGGCAACGAGCGGGCACTGTTTGGCGCCGTGGCGCAGCACCTGGGTGACACGCGCCTGTTCACGGTGGGCATCGGCTCGGCGCCCAACAGCTACTTCATGCGCAAGGCGGCGGAGGTCGGCCGCGGTTCCCACACGCACATCGGCAGACTCGACGAGGTCGGGTCGAAGATGGGCGCGCTGTTCGAGAAGCTGTCGCGCCCCGCGGCGCTGGACATCGCCATCGACTGGCCCGCGGGCGCCGAGGCGTGGCCGCAGCGTGTGCCGGACCTGTACTACGGCGAGCCGCTCAGCGTGACGGTGAAGCTGCCCCCGGGCCACGCGGCGGATGCCGTCACGGTGCGCGGCAAACTCGCGGGTCGCGACTGGACGCGGCGCATCGGCTTCGGCGCTGCAGCCGGCGATGTTAAAGCCGATGGCGGCGACGATGACGGCGTCGCCACGCTGTGGGCGCGCCGCAAGATCGCCGCGCTGCTCGACCGCAGACTCGCGGGCGCCACCGAGGAGGACACGCGCGCGGCGGTGTTACCGGTCGCGCTCGCGCACCAGTTGCTGTCGCCGTACACCAGCTTCATCGCCATCGAGGAGGTGGTGAGCCGCCCCGCGGGCGAGAACCTCGCGCGCAAGGCCGTGCCCAACACGCGCCCCCGGGGGCAGTCGGAGCAGGGCTTCGCCTACCCGGCCACCGCCACCAGCGGGCCGGCCAAGGTCTGGTTCGGTATCTTCGGCCTGTTCGTTTCCCTGCTGTTGCACTTGCTGAGCCGCGAGGAGGTCGACGTCGATGCCTAGTGTGCATGCGTCGCGCGCGCTGCGGCTCGGAGCCGTATTCGCGCTGTTGTTTGCCGCGCAGCAGCTCGGCGGCGCGGCGCTCATCAAGGCGAAAGCCGCCCTGGCGCCCGTGCTGATCGACGAGGCCTGGGAGCGTGTGCTCGCCGCGGGCGGTGGCGTGCACAGGCCCTGGCCCTGGGCCGACACGTGGCCCGTGGCGCGACTGCGGTTTCCGGCGAGGGGAGTGGAGCTGCCGGTGTTGCACGGTGACGGAGGAAATTCCCTGGCCTTCGCTCCCGGGCGCACACTGGCCTCCGCTCCCCTCGGTTCGGAAGGGGTGAGCGTGATCGGCGGACACCGCGACACGCACTTCGCGATCCTCCAGAACCTGGCCCAGGGTGAACCCCTGGAGCTGCAACTGATTAGCGGTGTCTGGCGCCGCTACCGAATCACTGACATCCGCATCGCCGACGCGACGCGGGAAAACCTGTCGCCCGCGGGCGGCGGCGAGGAGTTGTTGCTGGTCACCTGTTACCCGTTCGACGCGTTGCGCGCGGGCGGGCCGCTGCGTTACGTGGTGAGCGCGCGGCCCGTTGCTACCGGTGCGCAGGTGTACGACATATGAGCGGGCGTTGCTACTCGATGTCGCGCATCTTCGCCTCCATGGCGTCGAAGTACGCGTCCGGCGCAGCAGCGGCGCCGAGGTTGAACGGTGGCGGCTTGAGGGTCGAGGAGTACACGGGCGAGAACTGGAACTCGTCGTCTTCGCCGAACAGGATCAGCCCGTACCACACGGCCACCGTGAGCGCACTGAAGAACACGGCCACGCGCAGCGGCTGCAACACATGCGTGGCGATGAGCAGGTTGAGCCGCAGCGCCGCCGCCAGCGCGACAAAGGTCACCAGCCAGGCCTGCAGTTCCTCCGTCAGCGGGTTGTGCAGGTTGTAGAACAGGTAGGTGCAGCCGAGGGTGAGCACCACCAGCAGCATGTAGGCGGTCGAGCTGGCCACGAGGTGCAGGCCGAACTGCGCCTGGTGGCGAATGATCCTCCCCGCCAGGGCCCACAGGCCGGACCAGATGACCACGACAATGCCCATGAAGAGAATGCCGTAGACGTACTCGGACCAGTCCAGCTCGGTGGACGCCTCGAAATAGCTGGTACACAGATCGAGCAGGCAGGCGCCGAGCAGGAAGAGCAGCGGCGCGATGACGCTGCCCGCGTGGCGTTCCATCCAGTTCGACAGCATGAGTTTGCGGGTGCGCTCGACCGGGTGCGCGGCGTCGTACAGGGCGAGCCGCGTGCGCCCGATGGTGAGTCTGTCGCCCGAGCGAACCGTCACGGGTTCCTCGCCCACAACCCTGTCGTTCAACTGCACCGGGTTGGTGAAATCCAGGACCCGCAGCTGCCAGTCGTCGCCCTCGCGCAGGAACTCGAGCTGCTGCGGGGCGATATGCACGTCGGCGATGACCAGGTCGTTGCCGAAGCCGCGGCCCACGCTCAGGCGGTCGCCCTTGCTGCGGGTCAGCTCCGCCACGCGGCCCTGGCGCAGGCCGCTGTGGATGATCAGCGTATCCATCGCACGGACTCCGCGATGCGCCGGAACACGGCCCGGGCGTTCTCCAGGCTGATGCCCGTGGCGCTGACCTTCACGATCGCGGCGCGGTCGGTGTGGTCGACGGACGCCATGGTCATGGAGCCGTCGTACAGGTCAGTGTAGTTGCGATAGGCGCGGAAACAGTTCGATACCTTCCAGTCGCCGGAGTCGAAGCCGACCACGTCGGTGTGACAGCGAAACTCCGTGACCTCGTCCTCGTCGTTGGTGTTGAGGAAGTTGCGGTGGGTAAAGCGGCCCTGCACCAGTGTGTAGAACTGGAAGCGGTTGAGTTCCGCGCTCTCGATAAACTCGAAGTCGTAGTTGAAGTCGCCGACGTACAGGCTGGGGCTGATGTAGATCTGGTCTTCCGCGCGGCAGTGCTGGTGCACCGCCTCGTATTTCGCCTGCTCCTCGTCCACCGTGTGCCCCCAGCACTTGAGCGAGTCCTGCAGTTTCTGCGGGATCTCCAGGTCGCCCAGGTTGCGGCGTGTCATCTCGTTGCCCAGCAGTTCCTGGTAGAAGCTGTTCTGGTCCTGCAGCAGCGCGGCGTTGATGTCCTGCCGGAAGTTGCTGTCCTCGACCGCGAGTTCATCGCGCGCCAGCAGCGCCCCGAGGTGGTTGACGGGTACGAGGAAGCTGATCTGTTCGCCGCCCTTGGAGACGTTGATGCCGATCACCTCGCCGTCCTCGTTCAGGGCGGGGCCGCCGCTCATGCCCGCATTGAGTGAACCGGAGAACAGGATCTTGCGGTAACGCGAGTTCTCCACCAGGCCGTTGTACGTCCCCTCGATGATCGTCATGCCGAGATCGAGCGGGTTGCCCATGGAATAGATACGGTTGCCGTTCTGCAGTTCGCCGTCCGCCAGCGGCAGGAACGCATCGGTGTGTTGTTCGATGCGCAGGATCGCGAGGTCGTGCACCACGTCGATACTGGAGAGCCTGGCCTCACCCCGGGCGCCGTCGCTGCCCAGGTACTCCAGTCGGTACTTGGCCGGTTCGTGCACATACGAGGACACGACGTGGAAATTGGTCGCCACCTGGCCTTTCGCGCTTACCAGGAAGCCCGAACCGATGCTGTATTTGTCGCCCGAGGCGATGTCGATGACCTGCACCTGGTAGACGCGATCCTTGGCGGATTCGAACAGGGACTCGGCACTCGCCGCGGCAAGCGGCGCCAGTAGCGCGGCGCCGAGGCCGAGCAGGAGACTGGAAAAAATGTATTTGATGACGAAGCCCTTAACGACAACCTATTGATTATTATAGCTTTTACGCGACCTGCCAGAACAGGGCCGGGCCGCGCTGCCCGCCTATTGTTCAGGAAAAGCGGGTCCGGCCGCAATGGCCGCAAATCTGCGCCGGCGCGCCACCCCTGTGGCGTCGAATTCATTCGACCAGCCACGCCCACCCCTGTGGGGTTCGAATTCAGTCGACCACGCATGCCCACCCCCGTGGGGTCGAATTCATTCGACCACGCATGCCCACCCCTGTGGGGTCGAATTCATTCGACCACTCACGCCCACCCCTGTGGGGTCGAATTCATTCGACCACGCATGCCCACCCCTGTGGGGTCGAATTCATTCGACCACGCATGCCCACCCCGTAGGGTCGAATTCATTCGACCAGGAACAGGCCGCTCAATATCGACGGTGTGTGGTATTCAGAGCCGGCCCCCGGTCGAATAAATGCGACCCCACAGGGCGTTGTCCACAGAACTGTACCCCGGCCAAATGAATTAAATCCCACAGGCCGCCCCCACTTTCCAGCCACTCCACACCCCCCGGGCTGTGCACTATTCAGGCTTTTATTTACCGCCTCCTTGAGGCACTATGCCGGTCCCGCGCGCGGCACCCGTGGCGCGGGCCGACATTCTGTCCTGCACGTGGCCTTTAGTAGGGGTCACCACTGATATAGGGGAACGCTCATGCCAGTGATTACCTTGCCTGACGGCAGCCAACGCTCTTTCGACAACCCTGTTTCCGTCCACGACGTGGCCGCCGATATCGGCCCCGGTCTCGCCAAGGCCGCGCTCGCCGGCGTGGTCGACGGCCGCGAGGTGGACACCTCCCACGTCATGGAGGACGACGCCAGCCTCGCCATCATCACCGACCGCGACGAGGCGGGCCTCGAAGTCATCCGCCACTCCACCGCCCACCTGCTGGCCATGGCCGTGCAGGAGCTGTTCCCCGGCGTGCAGGTCACCATAGGCCCCGTGATCGAGGACGGCTTTTACTACGACTTCGCCACCGGCCACACCTTCACGCCGGAGGACCTCGAGAAGATCGAGAAGCGCATGGAGGAACTGGCGGCGGAGGACATCCCCGTCAGTCGCGTCGTGAGCAGCCGCGAGAAGGCCATCGAGATGTTCCGCAACCTCGGCGAGCACTACAAGGTGAAGATCATCGAGGAACTGCCCGAGGACGAGGAGATCTCCATCTACACCCAGGGCGCCTGGGGCGACCTGTGCCGCGGCCCGCACGTGCCGAGCACCGGCAAGCTCAAGGCGTTCAAGCTGACCAAGGTGGCCGGCGCGTACTGGCGCGGCGACTCGAAGAACGAGATGCTGCAGCGCATCTACGGCACCGCCTGGGCGAACAAGAAGGAACTGAAAGCCTACCTGCGCCGCATCGAGGAGGCGGAGAAGCGCGACCACCGCAAGCTTGCCAGGAAGCTGAATCTCTTCCATTTACAGGAGGAGGCGCCCGGCATGGTCTTCTGGCACCCGGCCGGCTGGAGCATCTACCAGTCCCTCGAGCAGTACATGCGTGAGCAACAGCGCCGGCGCGGGTACCACGAAATCAGGACGCCGCAACTGGTCGATATGACGCTGTGGGAAAAGTCCGGCCACGCGGACAAGTTCGGCGACGACATGTTCATGCTGTCCTCCGATGAGCGCGAGTTCGCGGTAAAACCCATGAACTGCCCCTGCCACGTGCAGGTGTTCAACCAGGGCCTCAAGTCCTACCGCGACCTGCCGCTGCGCCTGGCCGAGTTCGGCTCCTGCCACCGCAACGAGCCCTCCGGCTCGCTGCACGGCATCATGCGCGTGCGCGGCTTCGTGCAGGACGATGCGCACATCTTCTGCACCGAGGCGCAGATCCAGGCCGAGGTGTCGGAGTTCATCGACTTCCTGCACGAGGTCTACGCCGACTTCGGCTTCGACGAGGTGATCTACCGGCTCTCCACCCGCCCCGAGAAGCGGGTGGGTTCGGACAAGGTCTGGGACCAGGCGGAGCAGGCCCTCGCGGACGCGCTGAACGCCAAGAACCTGCCCTGGGAAGAGCTCCCGGGGGAGGGCGCCTTCTACGGCCCCAAGATCGAGTTTTCGCTCAAGGACTGCATCGGGCGCGTCTGGCAACTCGGCACCATACAGGTGGATTTCTCGACCCCCGGCCGGCTGGACGCCCAGTACGTGGCCGAGGACGGCAGCCGCCAGGTGCCCGTGATGCTGCACCGCGCCATCCTGGGCTCCTTCGAGCGCTTCATCGGTATCCTGATCGAGCACTACGAGGGCGTTTTCCCCGCCTGGCTGGCGCCCACGCAGGCCGTGGTCATGAATATCACCGACAATCAGTCCGAATACGCCCAAAAAGTGGAAGAATCCTTGAAAAACAAGGGCTTTCGGGTCGTTTCGGACTTGAGAAACGAAAAAATCGGCTTTAAAATCCGCGAGCACACGATTCAGAGGGTCCCCTACCTACTCGTGGTGGGGGACAAAGAAGTCGAATCAAACACTGTGGCCGTGCGTGCCCGTCGTGGTGAGGACCTGGGATCCATGGATCTCGACGCCTTCGAGGCGCTCCTTACCGAAGACGTAGCATGTCGCGGCCGTATTGCGTTGGAGAGCCAGCATTAAGAAAGAGAACAGCAAGAAAAATCCGACCAATGACCAGATCACGGCGGACCCGGTCCGCCTGATCGGCGCCGATGGCGAGCAGGTCGGGGTCGTGTCCCTCAGCGAGGCCAGGGCAGCGGCCGAGGCGGCAAGTTTGGATCTGGTGATGATTGCTGACGCCGATCCCGTGGTTTGCAAGATCATGGATTACGGCAAACACGTTTTTGAAGCCAAGAAACAGAAATCTGCCCAGAAGAAGAAGCAGAAGCGGACACAGGTAAAAGAGATCAAGTTTCGTCCAGGGACGGAGGAAGGAGATTACCAGGTAAAACTACGCAACCTGGTACGTTTCCTCGAAAACGGCGACAAGGCCAAGGTCACGCTGCGTTATCGCGGTCGTGAAATGGCCCACCAGGAAATCGGCATGGAGCTACTCAAGCGGGTAGAAGCCGACCTGGCCGAGTTGGGTAATGTCGAGCAGTTCCCGAAAATGGAAGGCCGGCAACTCACCATGGTAATCGCCCCCAAGAAGAAGAACTGACGGCCCGTGAATGCCCCAGTTTCTTTATGACTAAACTGCAAATGCGGAGTATTTGACAATGCCTAAAGCAAAAATTCACTCGGGTGCTGCCAAGCGGTTCAAGAAGACCGCCGGCGGCTACAAGCGCAAGAGCGCGAACAAGAGTCACATCCTGACCAAGATGACGACCAAGCGGAAGCGGCAGCTGCGCGGGACCTCCATGATTCACAAGAATGATGAAGTCCTGATCGATCGCATGCTGCGCGCCAAGTAACGCCGATACGTCACCGATAGAGAGTAAGGAGAAGACTTATGCCTCGCGTAAAACGTGGAGTGGTGGCTCATCGCCGTCACAAGAAGATCCTGAAGCAGGCCAAGGGTTACTACGGTGCCCGCAGCCGCGTATTCCGGGTAGCCAAGCAGGCCGTCACCAAGGCGGGCCAGTACGCCTACCGTGACCGCCGCCAGCGCAAGCGTCAGTTCCGCGCGCTGTGGATCACGCGGATCAACGCCCAGTCCCGTGCCAACGGCCTGAGCTACAGCCGCCTGATCAACGGCCTGAAAAGGGCCGACATCGGCCTGGACCGCCGCGTGCTGGCGGACCTGGCGGTGCACGACAAGCCTGCTTTTGCCGCGATCGTGGAGCAAGCGAAGGCCGCACTGGCCTAAGCCCACCCCCGCCGCGAGTGGTTTTCGCGGGATCGCTGGCTACACTGTAAACACAAAGGGAAAGGGCTCTGCTCTTTCCCTTTTTTTTGTGGCCAAGGATGGCCGGTACGTCCCCGGGAGGCAGGAAGCCGGAGGGGACGTGGTTGGGAATAAGCCCAACCCCGTCGTCCCCGCGAAAGCGGGGACCCAGTGGCTTTTAACTGAGCCTTAGAAAGGGAAAATCGAGACCGGAACGATGGAAAACCTCGAACCACTGGCCGCTGAAGCCAGAACCGCCATAGCCGCCGCCGCAGACGGCAAGGCGCTCGAACAACTGCGCGTGGACTACCTCGGCAAGAAAGGGCAGATCACCGCGCTCGCGAAAGGCATCGGCAAGCTTCCTCCTGAAGAGGTTCGGGAAGCTGGCACGCGCATCAACTCCGTAAAGCAGGAACTGCAGGACCTCATCGGCGCCCGCAAGACCGAACTCGAATTCGCGGCAGTGGAGGCCAAACTCGCCGGTGAGACCATCGACGTCACCCTGCCCGGGCGCGGCCAGAGCACCGGCGGCATCCACCCGGTAACCCGCACCATCGAGCGCATGGAGGACATCTTCAGCGCCATCGGCTTCGAGGTGGTGGAAGGCCCGGAGATCGAGGACGACTACCACAACTTCGAGGCGCTCAACATTCCCGCCCACCACCCGGCCCGCGCCATGCACGACACCTTCTACGTGGACGAGCACACGGTCCTGCGCACCCACACCTCGCCGGTGCAGGTGCGCGTGATGGAAACACAGGAACCGCCGCTGCGCGTGATCTGCCCCGGTCGCGTGTACCGCTGCGACTCGGACCTAACCCACACGCCGATGTTTCACCAGGTGGAGGGCCTGCTCGTCGACGAGCACTCCAGCTTCGCGGACCTCAAGGGCCTGATCGAGGACTTCCTGCGCAGCTTCTTCGAGCAGGAGCTCGCGGTGCGCTTCCGCCCGTCGTATTTCCCCTTCACCGAACCGTCGGCGGAGGTGGACATCCAGTGCGTGAACTGCGGCGGCGAGGGCTGCCGCGTCTGCAGCCGCACCGGCTGGCTGGAGATCATGGGCTGCGGCATGGTGCACCCGCGCGTGTTCGAGTACTCCAACATCGACGCGGAGAAGTATTCCGGTTTTGCCTTCGGGATGGGCGTGGAGCGCCTCGCGATGTTGCGTTACGGCGTGAACGACCTGCGCCTGTTCTTCGACAACGACCTGCGTTTCCTCGAACAGTTTTAGGGAGTAGCAACACGTGAACATCAGCGAACAGTGGCTGCGCGAGTGGGTCTCCCCGGATCTCTCGACGCAGGAGCTCGCCCACCAGATCACCATGGCCGGGCTGGAAGTGGACGCCATCGAGCCGGTGGCCGGTGGCTTCAGCGGCGTGGTCGTGGCCGAGATCACGGCCGCGGAACAACACCCGGACGCCGACAAGCTGCGTGTCTGCACGGTGAACACCGGCAGCGCAACCGTGCAGGTGGTCTGCGGCGCGCCGAACGCGCGCGTCGGCCTGAAGGCGCCGCTTGCGACCGTGGGCGCCGTGCTGCCCGGCGACTTCGCTATCAAGCAGGCGAAGCTGCGCGGCGTGGCATCCCAGGGCATGCTCTGCGCGGAACAGGAGTTGGGGTTGTCCGACGCCAACGAGGGCCTGATGGAACTGGCGGCGGACGCCCCGGTGGGCGCCGACCTGCGCGATTACCTCGGCCTCGACGACAACAGTATCGAGATCGGCCTCACCCCCAACCGCTCGGACTGCCTGGGCCTGCGCGGCATCGCCCGCGAGGTCGGGCTGCTGAACGGCCTGGCGGTCACCGAACCCGACTACACGCCCGTCGCGCCGACCATCGAGGACACGTTCCCGGTCGCGGTGGCGGACCCGCAGCGTTGCCCGCGTTTCACCGGGCGCGTGCTGCGCGGCATCGACCCCTCGCGCCCGAGCCCCCTTTGGCTGCAGGAGAAACTGCGCCGCTGCGGCCTGCGTTCGATCGACGCGGTGGTGGATGTGACGAACTACATCATGCTGGAACTCGGCCAGCCCATGCACGCGTTCGACCTCGACAAACTGAGCGGCGGGATTACCGTGCGCACGGCAAACAGCGGCGAGCGCCTGGAACTGCTGGACGGCCAGACGGTGGAACTCACCGCGGACACGCTGCTGATCACCGACGAGGGCGGCCCCGTCGCCATGGCGGGCGTGATGGGCGGCAACCCCACGGCGGTGTCGGACACGACCACGAACCTGTTCCTGGAGGTGGCGTTCTTCGCACCCGACCTGATGGCGGGCATACCGCGCTCCTATGGCCTGCACACCGACGCGTCGCATCGCTTCGAGCGCGGCGTGGACTGGGCGGGACAGGTGCGCGCACTGGAGCGGGCCACGCAGTTGCTGCTGGATATCGTCGGTGGTGAGGCCGGTCCCGTGAGCGAGGTGGTGCACGAGGACGCGCTGCCGCGGCGCGACGATGTGACCCTGCGCGCGGCGCGCATCGAGAAGTTGCTCGGCTTCGACCTCGACGGCGCGGAGGTTGAGCGCATCCTCACCGGTCTCGGCCTGCACGTGACCAGCATTGAGGGGGGCTGGCGCTGCAGCGTGCCGAGCTGGCGTTTCGATATCAGCATCGAGGCGGACCTGCTGGAGGAACTCGCGCGCGTCTACGGCTACAACCGCTTGCCCGTGTCGAAGATTCGCGCCGACCTCGCCGTGGC
>JAUIEP010000089.1 GCA_030428835.1 Gammaproteobacteria bacterium
ATGGCGGTGTCGCCGTCCTCGCCGATATTGGCCGAGCAGTGCATGGACGCGATCCCTTTCTGGGGCAGCAGGTAGTTCATGACCGAGAAAATCCCCTTCTTCATTTCGCCGCCATACCAGGTGCCGGCAATCAACTGCATGCCCTCGGTCATGTTGAAGGCGACAAAATTTTCGGAATGCATTCCCTGCGCCTGCCAGTCCGGGTTCGTGGCCCTGGCACCGTTCAGCACGACGAAATCGGGTTCGAAATCCTCCAGCTCGGCCCCGGTCGGGCGGATAAACATGTTCTTGACAAAGTGGGATTGCCACGCGACTTCGGTTACAAAGCGCACCCTGAGGCGGCTGGCCGGATTGGCGCCACAGAACAGGTCGTTTACAAAGAGGCGCTTTCCGCTCAGCTGCGCGCCCACCACCGACTTCAGGGACTGCCAGGTTGCCGGTGAAATGGGCTTGTTGTCGTTGTTGCCTTGGTCTGACCACCACAGCGTATCGCGGGTGGTGTCGTCCTTTACGAAGTACTTATCTTTCGGCGAGCGCCCGGTGAAGATGCCGGTATCGACCGCAACCGCGCCGCTGACCGTTTCCCTGCCTGCCTCGTAGCCGGTCAACTCCGGGCGTGTTTCTTCTCGGAAAAGCGTGTCGTAGTCCGGGTTGTAGGTAATCTCCCGGGGATCGTGGATCCCGTAGTTCCGGAGCGCTTGAAGAAGTTGTTGTGACCGGGGCATGGGAACGTCCTTCTCGGGTTGGGTATCGGCACGGGAGTGCTATTTGATGTTAATTATAGATAAGTTGAATGATAATAACATTATAATATAAAATGTGTGCCCGACATCGCCGGCCCGCTGCAGAGCGCGCAGGCAGCGCGTACGCAGCCTGCGCCGGGCCCCCCCAGGCTGATGTTGGTAATACCCGGTCGTTTTATCCCACGGTGAGAGGAGAATTCGCGATGACGCAGCGTCAGCACCTGTTTTCCCTGCGCGTTGGTTTTGCGCTGCGTGAGGCGCTGGCCGAGGGCTACGACCACAAGGCGCTGCTCAGCGACCTCGTCGCCGGGATAACGGTGGGCGTCATAGCCATTCCCCTTGCGATGGCGCTTGCCATCGCCAGTGGTGTCGCGCCGCAGTATGGCCTGTATACCGCGATGATAGCCGGTGCGATCATCGCGTTGACGGGCGGCAGTCGCTTCAGTATTTCAGGTCCGACAGCGGCTTTCGTGATCATCCTGCACCCGCTGGCGGCGACCTACGGCCTCGCCGGGTTGTTGCTGGCATCGTTGATGGCGGGGGCCATCCTGGTGGCGATGGCCTACGCCCGGTTGGGCCGCTTCATCGAGTACATACCGGAAGCCGTGACGCTGGGGTTTACCGGTGGTATCGCCATTGTCATCGTGGTCCTGCAGGTGCCGGATTTTCTCGGCCTGACAGTCGCGGAGATGCCGGAGCACTTTGTCGGTAAGCTGGCGGTCATTGGTACCCACCTGGCTCGCTTTGATGGGGGCAGCACGCTGATCGCCGTGTTCACCCTGGTGCTGCTGCTGGCCTGGCCAGCGTTGGTCACGCGAATTCCCCCCCACCTGCCCGCACTGGTACTGGCCTGCATTTTCGCCGCGGTACTGGATGGCCTGGGTATAGAGGTGGAGACTATCGGCTCGCGCTTTCACTACCTGTTGCCCGACGGTGCCGAGGCGGCCGGTGTGCCGCCCTATCTGCCTTATTTTGACTGGCCGTGGAACCGGGCAGGCGTCGACGGGCAGCCGCTGACGCTGTCGCTCGACTTGGTGTCGGACTTGCTGCCCACGGCCATCGCCATCGCCATGCTGGGAGCTATCGAGTCACTCCTTTGCGCGGTCGTTCTGGATGGTATTTCGGGGAAACGCCACAGCGCCAATAGCGAACTGATGGCGCAGGGCCTGGGCAACCTGGTGGTCCCGTTTTTTGGCGGAGTGACCGCGACGGCGGCCATTGCCCGTTCGGCTGTCAATTTCAAGGCCGGAGCGACCTCGCCCGTCGCCGCACTCGTGCACGCCGCGGTGGTATTGCTGGGGCTGCTGTTGCTCGCCGATGCGCTCGCGTATGTGCCCATGCCGGCAATGGCGGCCCTTTTGATGGTGGTCGCCTGGAACATGAGCGAGGCCCCCAAGTCCGTCAAACTGGTGCGTAAATCGCCGTCGGGTGATGTGGCGGTACTGTTGACCTGCCTGTCGCTCACGGTTTTCTTCGACATGGTGATCGCGATTACCGTGGGAATCCTGCTCGCATCACTGCTCTTTATGAAGGAGATCGCCTCGCTCACGCGCGTGGTAGACATTAGCGGGAGTCGGGAATTCGTGCACCGGCCATTGCCGGAAAACTGTAAAGTTTTCAAGATCCGAGGCGCGCTGTTTTTTGCCGCTGCGGATCGCATCTTCGGGGAGCTCTCCCACGAGATCCGGGCTCTGGATGGTTGTATCTTGCATATGCAGTACAGTTCCTATCTGGATGCAGGGGGTCTTTCAGCTATCGAGAAGTTGATGGCCCATTGCGAGAAGCACGGGGTCCCCATTCGTTTTTCCACATGGCAGTTCCAGCCGCTGAAAACACTGGCGAGAGCGAGGGTTGATGGCGCCAGTCCGCTGGACCTGTCTTTTGCCAGGCTGGATGAAGCGATTGACGCTATCGTGAAAATAGGCGACTACCATGAAGCTGGATGATGCCGTCGCACTGGGTGCAGAGGACGTATGGCAGGAGGCGCAGGTGAGGGTGAGCCCGGGAGATCGAAGCGAGTGGTTTGTCATGTTGCGGGATCGCAGCAACAAGTCTTTCATTCTCGCGGACAATGACGATAGGCCCATTGCCACAGATAACCTGAATTCGCTGGTCCAGATGATGCGGTGGCTGGGACTGAAAGACTTCACCGTTTTCCTGTAAGCTAAATAAAGAAACTAATCATGCACAACCTGCCGCCATGCCCCGAATGCCAGTCATCGTTCACCTACGAGGACCGGGATCTCCTTGTCTGTCCCGAATGCGGGCACGAGTGGATTGCCGATACCCGGTCAACGGGTGACGATGAACCGATTTCGGTGAGGGACGCAAATGGCAACCCGCTGCACGAGGGGGACTCCGCTACCCTGATCAAGGACCTGAAGGTCAAGGGCAGTTCCAGCGTCTTGAAAATCGGAACCAGGATCAAGATCAATCGTATCGTCGATGGCGATCACAATATTGATTGCCGCGTCGATAAAGCAGGGGAGATGATGCTGAAATCGGAGTTCGTCAAGAAATCCAACGGCTGACAGGTAGATGTAACCCGTGCCTAGGCATCGCCCGGGACAACAGGCACGATCAATTTCCCGAGAGTAGTCGCACCATTTGCGCGCCGTGTTTTCCCGGTGCGACGTCCGCGAGGGAGTAGGTGTCCAGCACCGCGAGAAATGCCTCCAGCGCCTCGCCGAACACCGGACGCAGGGAGCATGCGGGCGTGATGATGCACTGATTTTTCTGGCCGAAACACTCGGCAATGGCCAGGTCGGTTTCCATCGACCGTACCAGTTCGCCGAGATTGATGTCCGCGGGCGGCCTGCTGAGCCGCAAACCGCCACCCTTGCCGCGCAGGGCGACCACGTATCCCTTCTGGCCTAGTCCGTGCGCCACCTTCATCAAATGGTTTCGGGAGATGCCGTACCGTTGCGCGATCTGCGCTATGGTCGCGGGTTCTTCGACGTTTGCCGCGAGGTATATCAGTACCCGCAGGGAATAGTCGGTAAAGGTGGTTAAGCGCATGGCCCGGCTTCCCAGGGATGTTGGTGACGGGGAAGAATGTCGATTGCACTCCTTGCTATATGATGCATAATTAATACACCTTAATGCACCGGCCTTTCGGCTGCAACCGCGGTTGTCGCAGGGCCTTCAATTTTCGACTTACAGAGGCGGGGTAGTTTGCAATGGCCGAAGCACTTACCAGGTCTGCGGCGCGCAATATTTTCTTTGGCGGGTCACTGTTCTTTTTCATCGTGTTCGCCGCGCTGACCGCGCATACCCACTGGTACATGCTGAACGTTTCCACCGATAGCGACGCACTGACCGAGCACGTGAGGTACGGCAAGCATGTTTGGGAGGAAAACAGCTGCATCAACTGTCACAGCATCCTCGGGGAGGGCGCCTACTTTGCGCCGGAATTGGGTAACGTGTGGACGCGCTACGGCGGGCGTGAAAACCCGGAAGGCGCGCGCACCGGTCTGAAGACCTGGATTCGCGCCCAGCCGTTGAACGTGCCCGGACGGCGCAGCATGCCGAACTTCGATCTTAGTGAAGAGGAGCTGGATGCGCTGGTGGCCTTTCTTGAATGGACCGATTCCATTGACACACAGGGCTGGCCGCCGACTCCAGCCGGTTGACACACCCAGGCAGCAGAGGACTGTAGCAATGAAGTATGAGACCCAGCGTGTAGCCTTTCCTTTTTTCGCCGTGGCCATGGCGTTGTTCGCCCTGCAGGTCCTTTTCGGCATCCTGGCGGCCACGGTCTATGTGCTGCCCGATTTCCTGTCGGAGGCGATGCCCTTCCACATCATCCGGATGAGCCATACCAACCTGCTGGTGGTCTGGTTGCTGCTGGGTTTCATGGGTTGTACCTATTACCTGTTGCCGGAAGAAGCCGAGGCCGAGATCCACAGCCCCATGATCGCCTACATCCAACTGGCTATCTTCGCGGTCGCCGGCGCCGGCGCCCTGATCAGCTACCAACTGGGAATCCACGAGGGCAGGGAGTTCCTGGAGCAGCCCCTGTGGGCCAAGATACTCATTACCGTCTCGTTCCTGATGTTTCTCTACAATACGAGTGTCACCCTGGCGAAGGGTCGCAAGACCGCGATCAACCTGGTGCTGATGCTGGGTCTCTGGCTGGCGGCGGTTTTCTGGCTGTTCGCTTTTTATAACCCGGGCAACCTCGCGGTGGACAAGCTCTACTGGTGGTGGGTTGTCCATCTCTGGGTCGAGGGTGTGTGGGAGCTCATCATGGCATCCCTGCTGGCCTACCTGCTGATCAAGATGACCGGCGTGGACCGCGAAATTATCGAGAAGTGGCTCTACGTGATCATCGGCCTGGCGTTGTTCTCCGGTTTGCTGGGTACCGGCCACCATTACTACTGGATCGGCAGCCCCGGCTACTGGCAGCCGCTGGGCAGCATCTTCTCGACTCTGGAAGTGCTGCCGTTCTTTGCGATGGTGATGTTTTCCTTCTTCATGTTCTGGAAGGGCCGGCGGAATCACCCCAACAAGGCCGCCATGTTGTGGACACTTGGCAGCGCCACCCTGGCTTTTTTCGGCGCTGGCGTGTGGGGCTTCATGCACACACTGTCTTTCGTCAACTACTACAGCCACGGCACCCAGGTCACTGCCGCACACGGCCACCTCGCCTTCTTCGGCGCCTATGTGATGATGATACTGGCGGTGATCAGTTACGCGATGCCCCAACTGCGGCGGGTGCAGCCCTACAACCAGGTGTTGAACATGTGGAGTTTCTGGCTGATGACGTCCGCCATGTGTTTCATGACCTTCACGCTGACCTTTGCCGGCGTCGTACAGACTCACCTGCAACGGGTCATGGGGATCAACTACATGGAAGTCCAGGAACAGTTGCAACTGTTCTACTACATGCGCCTCGGCGCGGGCGTGGTGGTCGCTGTCGCAGCGATCGTCTACTTCATAGCCATATTCGGGCCGGCGCGGGAACAGGCGCCGGCAACGCCCGAGGGCGGGTTGGCGGTTGGCGCCGCCGGTTAGAAGCAGCTTCGCTGCCCGTACGTCAGGGCGCGAGCAGGGAGAGAGGGGCGTGACCACGACCATGCTGGAGCAAGACCCGGCGGCGCGAGAGGTACCCTATTACCAGCCCGTCGGCAACGAGTGCGCGTTGTTCGAGCAGGCGTACTGGCGGGGCCTGCCGTTGTTGCTGAAAGGCCCGACCGGCTGTGGCAAGACCCGTTTCGTCGGCCACATGGCGGCGAAGCTGGGACGCCCCCTGTTTACGGTGTCCTGTCATGACGACCTGACCGCCGCGGATCTCACCGGCAGGTACCTCCTGCAGGGCGGTGAAACCCGTTGGGTCGACGGGCCCCTGACACGCGCGGTCCGTGAGGGTGGTATCTGCTACCTCGACGAGGTGGTGGAGGCGCGCAAGGATGTCACCGTGGTCCTGCACCCGCTGACGGACGACCGCCGCCTGCTGCCGCTGGAGCGCACGGGTGAGTTACTGCAGGCGCCGGATGAATTCATGTTGGTGGTGTCCTACAACCCCGGGTACCAACATATATTGAAGTCCCTCAAGCCGAGTACGCGGCAGCGCTTCGTTGCCACGAGCTTTGACTTTCCCCCGCCGGGACTGGAGCGGGATATCGTGGCCCGTGAGAGCGGGCTGCCGGCGCCCCGGTGCGCCGCGCTGGTCAACCTCGCGGTGCGCCTGCGCGCTTTGAAAGGGCAGGATCTGGAAGAGGGTGTATCAACCCGGCTGCTGATTTACTGCGCGACCCTGGTGGCCAGCGGGCTGCCCATCCTGGAAGCGGCGCGGGCGACCCTGGTCGAGCCCCTGACCGACGATGCCGACGTACAGGAGGGATTGCTCGAAGCCGTCCGCGCCACCTTCGGCGGCGACTGAGCCGGTTACCGCATGCTGGAATGGCTGGAGTTCGAGGAAAAGGTCGGGCGGTGGTGGCATCGGTGGGCCTCCTCGGGTAGCGCGAGCTATGGCCGCTATCCCGGCGCCGCCGTCAGCCTGGAGCAGGTTGTTGGACCCCTGTCGGTATTTTTCCGCGCTGCCGGCGGCCCGGCCGGCGTCATGGTCTCGGCTATCGCGGCCCGGGCGTCCGCTCACCGGCTCAGCCTGCGCCAACGCCTGGGTGTCGACCGGGAGGTGCTGGACGAGGCGCGGCTGGATGACGAAAACCTGTTGCTGCCGCCCTGTATTGCTATTTTCCCGGAGCGTGAACTCAATCGCGATCTCTACTTCTGGCTTGCGGCGCAACTCGCATTAGCAGAGCCCCCCCCGAGGGTGTTCAAGGATCCGTTGCGCCGGGATATCACCGAACTGCGCGAGGCGGTTTCAGCCGGCAACCGGGTCCTGACTGCGTTCCCCGGTTTACGCGCGCGGTATGACCGGTTGCGGGCCGCGCTGCTGTCCGCGCGCCCCGGGCGCGTGTTACCGCCGGTGGAGGCGGCGCTGGAAGCGGTCATTTTGCACCTGCTGGGATCGACGGAGCCCCTGTCGGAGGACGCCTCGCGTTATCTCGATGCGGTGCTCGACACGGCGATCGGCCTGCGCGAATTTCGCGCCCCGCGCGACTACCGGCGGCCGTTGCCGGTTCCCCTGTGGGCGCGCTGCAGGCCGCCGCGCGGATCAGCGCAGCAGGCGGTCGCGGACGATGATACGTTGCCGCAACTACCCGGCGCCGCGGACGAGGTCAAACACAAGCGCAGGGCAGAGCGGCGCTACCAGGACCAGGCGGAACGCGACGATCCGCTGGTTTTCAACCGTTTCGAAAAAATCCTGTCCCTGGCGGAGATGGTGAACGTCAACCGCGCCATCGATGACGACGAGGACAAGAAAGCGAGCAACAACGCCGAGCAGATGGATGAAATCACCCTGAGCCCCAACCGGCAGCGCGCGGCGTCCCAACTCAGGATGGAAATGGACCTTGCGCCGGTCGCGGTCGACGGGGAGCGCCTGTGCGGTGAGCACACCTACCCGGAATGGAACTTTCGCGCCCAGGACGAACTACCGGACCACTGCCGCGTATTGACCGGGGTGCTCGAGGAGGCCCCGGGCAGCGAGGCTCTGGACGAGGCGACACGGCGGCGTATCCGCCGTGTGAGACGCCAGTTCGAGGCGCTGCGGCCGCGCCGGGAGTGGTTGCGCGGTCAACTCGACGGTACTGAACTGGACATGGATGCGGTGGTGCGCGCCCACTGCGACCGCGCCGCCGTGGGACAGAACAGCGAGGGCCAGTATATGGCCGCGGTGCCGCAGGCCAGGGACCTCGCCGTCTCCATCCTGGTCGATGCGTCCCTGTCCACGGACGCGTGGGTCGAGGATCGTCGGGTGGTCGATATTGAGAAAGAAGCGCTGCTGGTCCTGGCGCACGGGCTGGCCACTTGTGGTGACGACTACTGCATCCACAGCTTTACCTCGCGCCGGCGTCAGCGGATATGGGTACACACGATCAAATCCTTCGAAGAGCCCATGACTGAGAGGATCCAGCGCCGTATCGCCGCGCTCAAGCCCGGACAGTACACCCGCATGGGCGCGGCGATACGCCACAGTGCCAGACAACTGGAGCGACGCCCCAACCGTCACCGGCTGCTACTGGTGTTGAGCGACGGCAAGCCGAGTGATTGCGATTATTACGAAGGGCGTTACGCGATCGAGGATACGCGGCGCGCGATCCTGGAAGCGAGACGGGCCGGGTTGAGCGTTTTCGGCATCACCATCGACCAGGAGGCGCAGGGCTATATTGCGCAATTGTTCGGCCGCGGCGGCTACGCCATGGTGCGCAGGCCGGAACACCTCTCACAGGCGCTGCCCGGTATTTACCGGCAGATTGTCAGCCACTGACGTGACGGAGTCCGGTGGCACAAACTCCCGCAAGGTGATTGCCCTGTTGGCCGGCATCGCGCTGTGTGTTGTTGTGGTGACGCTCTTCGCTCTGGCGATCAATCGCTTTGACTGGGGCGTCGGCCTGATGCTGGTCGCGCCGCTGGTCACGTGGCTGGTGTTGAAAATGGGTAAATCGCTGGAGCGCTGGGCGAACGGGCCAACCGCCGCGGCGCCGGTCGACCCTGATTTTCCCGACGACCCCGGCGCGTAGTCACCGCCTGCCGAGGCCGAACAGCCAGCTTCGTGGCGCCTCGATTGCCCGGTTGGAGGTGAGCCTGTGCACGCCGACAGCGCAGCGCCCCATCGTCCAGACAATGCCGGCGGTTGCAAAAAGGTAGCCGAACGCCCAGGCGTAGATGGGCGCTAAACCGAGTTCGCCCGCGATACGCCACGCCAGCAGGGCGACGCCTGCCGCCAGCAGGCCCAGCCAGAATGTGCGAACCTGGAACAGCAAATGCGTGTCCAGCCACGCGGCACCCCGGCCAAGTCGCAGGTGCGCGATGCACGCGCCCAGCGGCGCCGTCACCAGTGCCAGGATGCTGCCGATGTAGAGGCCGTAGATCACCACGACATAACCCCGGCCGGGCGTGCGCTTGTCGTGCTCTGTGCCTGCGATCGGCCCGGTCACGCGCGCTCCCCGCGAAGACGCTTCATTTCGTTGAAGGTATCAGTCACGTCGCGCAATACGGCGATGATCCCCGCCGCTGTCCCGCCCGGGCCGGGAACCGGTGCAACGGTGAACTGGATGGACAGCTTCTCGTCGGCCCTGTTGCGCGCCGGTACCGCGAGCAACTCGTCCGCGCCGTGGCGCGACTCACCGGTTTTCATCATGCGGTGATAGCCCTCCCAGTGACGGGACCTGAGTGGCTGTGGAATGATGATGTCCAGCGATTTCCCGGTCGCCTCCGCCGCTGTAAAGCCGAAGATGCGCTCCGCCCCATGGTTCCAGAAACGAATTGTTCCCTCTTGGTCGGCATAAATGATGGCGTCCGGCAGGGCGTCGAGCAGGGCGCGGCCCAGGTCGGGGAGCGCCCGGGTACCGGTGTCCGGCGGGCTGACTGCATTCGGGGCAAGCCCCATGTAATCCGGGTCGACTTCGTGCATGGCGCAGGGGGACGAAGCGGGCGGCCTCTTGTCGTTATCGTCGTCCTGTTTTCTGGACATGGCATTTACTCCTGGTTCGGGGTTGGCATCCCGAGCGAGAAAACCGCAACGGGATGGTCTCGCTGCTTACGCCAATACGGATTGCAGTTTCGTCATTCAAACGCCTTCTTTTAGCAGCAGGTCCTCAATATGTCTGATTGCTGCACGGGGATTCAGCTGCTTTGGGCAGAACGCCACACAGTTCATGATGCTTTTGCAGCGATACACACTGTAGGGATCTTCAAGATCGCCGAGTCGTTCGACGGTCGCCGTGTCGCGGGAGTCCGCCAGAAAGCGATAGGCGTTGAGCAGCCCCGCCGGGCCCACATATTTGTCGGGGTTCCACCACCAGGAGGGGCAGGCGGTAGAGCAGCAGGCACACAATATACATTCGTACAGTCCGTCCAGCCTGGCCCGTTCCCCGGGAGACTGCAATCGTTCAGTGGCGGGTGGCGGCTGGTGATTGATCAGGTAGGGACGCACCCGCTCATACTGCTGCCAGAACAGTGACATGTCGACGACCAGGTCACGGATAACCGGCATGCCCGGCAACGGCCTGATGACAAGGTCCGTCCTGTCTCGGTTAGGAGGTATCGTTTGACCGGAAGGCAGTTGGCCGCCGCGCAGGAAGTCCGCGGTTCTGGCAATGCAGGCCAGTGTGTTGACGCCGTTTATGTTCATGCCGTCCGAGCCGCAAACACCCTCCCTGCAGCTGCGGCGGTAGGCAAGCGACGGGTCCTGTTCCCGGAGACGTTCCAGAACATCCAGCACCATCATCTCCTGCCCGGGATCGACCTCAAGCCGGTAGTCCTGCATGCGCGGGGTCTCGTCCTGCTGCGGTATATATCGATAAACACTTACGAGCATATCGTGTATTCACACATCAGGTATTGGTACAGGTCGGTGCGGCGTTCCGGCGCATCAGGCCATCCGTCGCGACTTGTCCGGAAAGAATACGTCCGCGAGGGTTACCTGTTTTGTTCGCGCTTACGAGGTGGTAGGCAACCAGCAGGAAATTAAGACTCCAGAGCGAAGCGGTCAGCATGAGCAACGTGGTGCGCCAGGCCGGCGATACACCCGCGGCATAGCGCGCGATGCAGGCAGCCGACAGCAAACCGATCACCGCGTAATACCTCGCTGCCCGCGCCTGGCCAGAGCCCTGCGCCGTCTTCAGCATCACGGTGGAGGACAGCGTACCCAGCGCGCCGACAGTGATCACATGCAGGCTGGCCGTCAGTGGCAGAGCGCCGGCCAGTGAGAGGCTGAAGGCCAGCAGGCCCAGCCCCAGCCAGAGGTAACCGACGCCCAGCGCCTTCAGGTCGGCATGGCGCGGGTCCGGCAGGAAAAGTCTCCAGCGAGCCAGCCTGACCACTACCAGTAGGCCTGCGAGCCCGGCCAGCAGCGCCGTCCAGCGGCCGTCGCCACCCCAGAGGCCAAGCGTCGCTGCGCCGAGCAGCAACAACATGACCGTCCCCTCCAGCACAGGCTGTACACGGTGCGGCAACCTGCCGCCGCGGTCCGCGTAGGCCCGCGCGAGCAGCGGCGTAATGAAGCGCCCGCCCATGAAAAACATGAGCAGGGCGATCACCAGTACCAGGGCGTGCAGTGCGGAATAGGCATCCATGCCTAACGCGCCGCCTGCCCAGAGCAGAACGGGGAAACAGGTGATGGCGGCGAGCACCGGCACGATCAGCCGGTTGCGCCACTTCCTGGCCGAGCTGAACCTCGGCACCACCAGCGCTGCGAGGCTCAGGCCGAAGGCGGCGTACAGGGCCTGCACAAGCAGTGGATCCGCGGGGATCAGTTCGGCGCACCGGGCCGCCAGCCACAGGCCGAACAACCCCGCCAGTCGCGCTGCGGCCATCCTGCCGCCGAGGTAGCCTGCAATCAATGCGCCGACATAACCGAACAACATGCTCCGGGCGTGGGTGGGGACATCTACCACGGCCTGTCCATGGTCCGGCACGCCAAGCAGTAGCCAGGGACCGAGAGCGGCCAGCAGCGCGGCGGCGGGGAAGAAGAGTCGTTGCGCGGAATGACCCGCGCGGTTGTGGCCCGCGGAGTGCGCCGTCACCGGTGTGGCGTTCATGTGGCGGCGACCCCCAGCCGCCGGTGCAGTGTAGGGCTGGTCGTGGTGTATTCCAGCGGAATCTCCCGTTCGCGAGCGCGTTCGCCTATGGCGAAGGCCGCGAGGGCTGCCTCGTGAAAGCCGCAGAGAATGAGTTTGCGCTTCCCGGGATAGTGGTTGCAGTCGCCGATGGCGAAAATACCCTCGGCCGAGGTCTCCAAGGTGTCGGGCTGCACCCTGACCTGGAAACGCTCCATGGCCAGTTGCCAGTCGCGCAGTGACCGGATGTCCGGCGACATGCCGAAAAACACCAGCACGTCGTCTACATCAAGGCGGCGGACAACGCCGTCTGCGCACTGCACCTTGAGCGCGTTAAGCTCACCGTGCTCGTCCTGCGCGTACGCGGTGACCTGGCCCTGCAGCATCTGCGCCTCGCCGCGTTCACAGAGCGCGACATACCGGTTGACGGTATCCGGAGCTGCGCGCAGGCGGCTGGAGCGGTGAACGAGAACCACTTCAGCCGCCAGGGACTGCAGCGCCAGGGCCCAGTCCAGCGCCGAGTCGCCGCCTCCGAGGACGGCGACCCGGCGGCCCTGGTGGCGGCGCGGCTCCTCGACATGGTAGAACAGCGAGCGGCCAAGAAACTGCTCGATGCCCGGAATCCGCAGCGGGACCGGCGTCATCGCACCCGCCCCGGTTGCGACGACGACAAAGCGCACACGGTAGACGGCCCCGGTATGGGTGGTCAGTTGGAAACCCTCACCCTTGTCCAGGCGTTTGATCGCCACTACTTCCTGGTTTAGCACCCGTTGTGGTTTGAAGGGCTCTATCTGTTCTTCCAGGTTGGCAATCAAGCGGTCGGCATCGATTCGCGGCAGCCCCGGAATATCGTAGATGGGTTTATCCGGGTACAGTTGGCGGCACTGTCCGCCGGTGCGCGCCTGGGAATCGAACAGCAGCGAACTCATGCCCTGCAGGCCCAGTTCGAACACCTGGAACAGGCCGCAGGGCCCGGCGCCAATAACCGCCACGTCGGCACTCGCTGCGGGGCCTTGCTCAATCACCGCGATCACCTCCCGTTGCCCTCATCCCGGCTTGCCGTCCAGGCGGGGACGGGTCAGCACCGGCCAGTAGCGCACGATGAAACAGCCGTAAGCCACGGCCCACAGGGCGGCTGCAACGGTGATCACCAGCACGTGGTTGTCCAGCCAGTAGTCACCGAACACCCGCACCAGGAACGCGCCGAACAACAGGGAGAAGGCCGCCGTCATGGCGCCGCCCACCTGTAGCGGACGGCCCGTGTGGCCCAGTGATACCCGTGAAATCATGGCCAGGATGAGCAGGCCCATGGCGCCCACGGTCAGGGTGTGGATGGCCTGTGACAGGTTGACCACCGTTGTAACGGCGCTGAGACCGTAGAGCAGCAATCCCAGGGGAATGCACAGGTAGCTCAGGTGCAGCGACCACACCAGGGGAGTGCGCAAGGTGACCCAGAATCGCCAGCGCAATCCGCGAACGGTGTGCGCACCGGCGGCAAGGAAGAAGCACGCCGCCAGCACCCCCGGTGGAACGCCCGGCCATTGCATAGCCAGCAGTACGCAGGCCAGCATGGAGACCAGCGCAAGCGTTTCCAGCCAGCCGACGGGCGCCACGCGCGGAGTGCCGGTGCCGTTCGCGGTAAACATGGGGACGACCCGCCCGGCCATGATCGTCATCAGCAGCGTGATCAACATGACCATCGCGGTCCCGGCCCGGGACTGCAGCGCCATGTCACCGGTGTCGGCGGCCCAGTGCATGGCGCCGTTGGCCGCCGTCATGGCCAGCAGCAGCGGCAGGAATATGCTGTTGCGCCACTGCCGCACGCGCACGATAGGCCGGAGGAGGATGAGCGCGGCCACCGGCAGGAAGGCGAGGTCGGTGAGCGCGACAAGCCAGGCCGGCAGTGCGGCGGGGAACAGCAGTAGCAGACGCCCGGCCAGCCACAACACGAGCAGCGCGGCCAGTGGGGCGCCCTGCAGCCCAGGCTGCCCGGTCCAGGTGCGCACCGCGGTGAGCAGGAAACCGACGATGATGGCGCAGGCGTAGCCAAACAGCATTTCGTGCACGTGCCACCACAGGGGCCCGCCGTAGACGGACAGTGACAATCGACCCGCGAAGACGCCGGCCCACAGGGCCAGGCTCAGTATGCTGAATAGCGCACCGAGCAGGAAAAACGGACGGAAGGCCAGCCGCAGCAGGACAGCCGGTTCAGGTCGGGCCGGGTCGATGAGGACTCCCGGATTCAGCAAGTTGCTCACGTCGCGTCTCCGTCCGTCACCGCGCGGTCAGCGCCCGAGCGGCTGCCACGGGAGCTGGTTACATAAGATGTATTATATATACATGATTAAAATATGCAAACGGGGAGAGGTGGGGAAGGCAGTGCCACCGAGACTCCGTCTTTCGAGTTGCATCCAAAATTGGAGTGAACCCCTGGCTCTGGACCACTGACCCCGAAACTATTGATACTTTTATCGGGCTATGGAAAAGCAGAAAACCGATGTCCAGAGGTACATACCGTCACCACAGTCCCCATTTCGAACTGCAGCTTTGCGCCGACATTCGATCTGGTGTCCTGGGCCGCAGAGAAGCCCAATGGAAACAGCGTTTTTCGGCTAATTTGATCCAGTTATGGCTTTCCCAGTTCGACTCTGGCGAACTGAACCAGGATAGGGCCGCCCATTCCCAAATCTCTGCATACGAGGCCAACATAGCGGCTCTTGAGCGCAAAGTGGGCCAGCTGACCATGAAGGTTGATCTACTCAAGAAAAAACACCAGCGCTGCGGGGCATGTTGGACAGCGAGGAGTTATTGATCGTGAGCGGCCCGGAGCATGCTCCATTCGAAGGGGATGCCAGATGATCGGTTTACCTCGAAGCACGTTCTACTAACGCTCCACCGCAAGCTCACATGGCCTGTCAGCCGAGTACCTGATCGAACGGATCGGCGTTATCAGGGACGAGTTTACCGGGTACGACTACCGGAGAGTCACGCGGGAACTAGCCAGTAAAAGCATCCGGGTCAATCACAAGCGGATCGCCCGCGTCATGCACGAAAATAGCTTGTCGGCCACGCAATCGAGGAAATTCTTTGTCACTACCGACAGCGGCCATGACGAAGCCGTATATCCGAACCTGTATCGCAACCAGATTCCATTGAGGCCCGATAAAGTCCGGGTCGGAGATATTATGTACGTTCGGACCCGCAACGGGTTTACCTACCTGGCGGTTTTACTAGACGCCTGTAGCCGCAAAGTTATTTGCTATGCGCTGTCTCGACAAATGGGCACAGAACTGACACTCGCGGCTCTGGAAGCCGCATGTTTGAGCAGAATGCCGGCGCCCGGCGCCTGTACCCATCATACCGACCGCGGAAGTCAGTACGCCAGCAGCAAGTACCGTCGGTCACTTCGGGAATACAGCCTCTTGGGATATATGAGTGCTTCCCGGAATCCTTACGCTAATGCCCAGGCCGAGAGCTTCATAAAGACGCTGAAGGTCGAGGGGGTTTACCTCAACCGAAACGACTCCTTTGGAGATGTCGTTGCCAGGCTGCCCAGATTCATACCGGGTATTTACAACGCCAAGCGGAAGCATTTCGAACATTAGCGTCGATCTTCTTGGCAGATGTTATGCGCTTACACTCGATCCACAGCTTTGTCTTTCCGATTTGAACTCCGGCATCAGACGCAGAATCAAGAGTGGTTACAACACCGCTAGAAAGCCGATGCTTACGAGCAGTCATTGCAGCTTCGAGTAAATTTCTCGCTCGGTATTGGATTTAGACGTCTCTTCAGCAGCGCTGAGAGGACCTCCAATACTCTTTTGCAGTTTCTTCACTATAGGGGCCAATGTATCTGGCGCAATGCCGCCGAACGCCTTGTGTATCTCCACAAAATCATGGATTTCATACATTGAATTCACAAAGTCTGGAAAGCTGTTTTGTGTCAACTCCTCAGATGCCGTCTCACAACTATTAGCCCAGTACTGCACGACACGCTCATAGTGCTGAGTACGGCTACAACCTAATTCAACTCCCATGGAACCCATCCAAGAAAGTGCGTCTTGGTAAGAATTGAGAATAGTACTGTATATCTCTGTCCCTATATCCATTGCCTACTGAATAATTCAGTCGATTAGGCGTATCTGAGAGAAGACAGAAGTCAGAGCCCTTTCCCCTATTGCCTCAATTTCCATAGAAGTGGCAGATTATTCTTCAAGCGCTGCCGTTCAACACAGGGACCACCGCGCCTACTGATCAGCTAAAACAACTTCCGCAGCAAAACCCCACCAACCCCTCAATCACACCCATTAAGCTGCCGCACCTGCCCACCAAGCGGAATCACCAGAACCTCACCCGCCGCCCCCACCGCTGCACCGGCATCGGTCGCAATCACGAGGTTCGCAGACCGCGCCCCCGGTAAACCAACTGATTCGAAACCCACGCTGGCGCCAATCGATCCCCCCGCGGGAACGACAACCCCCGGCGCAATACCCGTCACGGAAAAGTCTCCGGCATCCGGCCCCGTGATCGCCACCGACAGCAGCGTCAGGTCCGTGCGCGACGGGTCGCCGCCGTCGGGGTCCGTGCTGGCGTTGGTGATCGCCAGCGGCGCGCTCGAATTCCCGCCGACAAAAACCTCGCCCAGGGCGAGCGCGACGGGACTCGGTATCGGGACAGGACCGACACCCACGCCGGCAAGCTGGAATGCCGCGTTGCCGGCGTTCGTCGAAACCAGGATGCCCTGGCCGGCCGCGCCCCGCGCCGCGGGTTGGAAACTGTAGCCCACGCTCCCGAATTCCCCGGTGCCCGTCGCCTGGTCGACGAAGAGGTGGGTGCTGCCGCCGCCGCCCCCGCTGAATGGGCCTGTGGCCGCTCCGAAACTGACCTCGAGCCGGCTGCCGACGGGGCCGGTATTGCGCGCCGAGGCCGTGGCGAGCGCGACATCGCCGACGCGCGTCGGGCCGAAGTCTAGCGTCGCGCCGTGGCCGGGGATCGTCGTGAGCGCGGGCCCCGCGAAGAGTCCCGCGTAGGCCACGTCGAAGGCGTTGCCGACGTACAGGTCGTAACCCGCGCCGGAGAGGTGTATGGGATCGATGCCGCCCGCGCCGAGGTAGCTCGTGGGTGTCGGGAAGTCGAGGTGGCAGAAGCCGTACTCCGCAACCTGCATGCGACCCTCGATGTCGCTCCAGTGCACGCGGGGCCGGGCGTCGGCGACCGCCCGCTTGTGATCGGCCAGGCCGTTGGTGCCGCCGGGGCCGCTGCAGGCCTGGTTGCCGAAGAACGCGCGGTTGATCTGCGCGGGGCTCGGCTGCCCGAGGTTCTGCCAGACAATCGCCGCCGGGCCGAAGGGGTTCGCGATGACCGTGTCGAAGAAGTTCGGGTAGTCGTAGCTCGTGAGCACCACCTGCACATCCGGCCGCTGGGCGAGCACGTGGTCGACGACCTGTGCCACGTCGCTTGCGACCGACGCGAACAGCGCCTGCTGCGCTGACGCGTCGAGCCCGGCGGTCCAGCCGCCGAGCAGGTCGTTGCCGCCGATCGAGATGTGAACGGCGTCCAGGCTCGGGGTCGCGGCCAGCGCCTGGTCGATCAGGTCGAGCACGGCCGGCTCGTTGAGGGCGGCCGCCGTCAGGCCCGGGACGGCGAGGCTCACGGCATCCTCGTTGGGGTAGCCGCGCTGGGCGAAGAGCGGGTCGAAGCGCGGGAAGGCGTCGTAGGCCCAACTGTCGCCCACGACCAGTACGCGTGGCGCACCGGCGGCGGTGCCCGCGAGGAGCGCGAGCAGGGGAACGAGGATTGCACTGCGAAGGTGGCGGAGCATGGCCCTGAGTATAGGCCATCTCAAAGGGCTATCGAGCGCGGACACCCTCGCTGGCCGTGTCGGCCGGGCTTGCGGTGGAGGAGGGGGCGCATTTCTCTGTTAGCGGTGCAGTGCCTGATCCCCCTGCTTGCACAACAACAAATGCGCCCCAAGCTTACTGTTGCGAAGTCCGGTCACTCTGGCCCGGCTGCCGCTGTTTGTTTCGATTCGGGTTCTGCATGTGTCACTTGTACAGCCGTCTCCACGTCCTCCCGCACCGCGTTCCTGAACCCGCGAATCGCGGTGCCGAGGTCGCCCCCGAGGTTGCGCAGGCGGCCACTGCCGAAGAGCAGGAAAGCGATGGCCAGAACAATAAGTAGCTGCCAGATTCCGATACCAGCGATGCCCATGATGTTGTCTCCTTTTATTTAAGTGGGGGCTGTGCACTCCCGTTGGACCGCTCTGCCCGCAGGGTTGCGGCACCGGTTGCCGGGGGTTGCGCCCCTGTTGTGTAACGTGTGCGTAACAAAAGGGCGCCCCGCGGCGCCCCTTGGTGGTGTTGCAGCCTGGTAGAGTCAGGAACCTACCACGCCGCCGCCTTTCCTGCGAACGACCAGCGTCGCGTCCCGCGGGATCGTGGTCCCGTCGAACGGCGCGGGGAAGTTCGTCGAGGTCGGGCCGCCATTGCCCGGGTGCTGGATGTTGATGAACATCGTTTGCTGGCCCTGCGTGTAGGCGATGCCGGTGATCTCATCACTGCTGACACCCACGATCAGGCGCTTGAACTCGAGCCCGTTCTCGTCCGCCTCGCCGAAGATGTTGCCGACGATCATCTGGTCCTGCAGGCCGTCCTGCTGGCCGCCGTCTGTCTGGATGAATACGCGA
>JAUIEP010000289.1 GCA_030428835.1 Gammaproteobacteria bacterium
GCAACCTGGCGTGGAAGGGGCGCTACCTGGTGATCGGTTTCGCGAGCGGACCCATTCCCAGCATCCCGCTGAACCTCGCGCTGCTGAAGGGTGCGTCCATCGTCGGCGTGTTCTGGGGCCGCTTCACGGGTGAGGAACCCGAGGTCAACATGCAGAACATCAAGGAGCTGTGGGAACTGTTCGACAGCGGCAAGCTGAACCCCATCGTGACGGACTGTTACCCCATCGACCAGTACGAGGACGCGTTCAACTGCATGATCGAGCGGCGCGCCCGCGGCAAGGTCATCATCACCCCGTAGGAGGCCCGCCATGCCCGCCTTCGAATTCAACACCGTGCGGCGCGTCATCAGCGCGCCCGACGCCGCGCTGAACCTCGCCGCCGAGTGTCGCGCACTCGGAATCGGCAGTCCCATGCTGGTCACCGACCCAGGGCTTATGCAGATCGGCCTGGTGCAGCCGGTGCTCGACGCCCTCGCGCAGGACGGACTCGACGCGGTGGTCTTCAGCGAGGTGCGCGAGGACCCGCCCGAGGAGACCGTGCACAGCGCCACGGCCCTGGCCCGTGACGCGGGCGTGGACGGCGTTCTCGCCGTCGGCGGCGGCAGCTCGATGGACACGGCGAAGGTGGTCGCCGCGCTGCTGGGCGGCGACCAGCCGCTGGAATCGATGTACGGTGTCGGCCAGGTCACCGGGGCGCGCCTGCCGCTCATCCTCGTGCCGACGACGGCCGGGACCGGCTCCGAGGTCACGCCCGTCGCCGTGATTACCACCGGCGCAACGACCAAGGCGGGTGTTTCCTCGCCCGTGCTGCTGCCCGATGTCGCGGTGCTCGACGCCAACCTCACGCTGGGCCTGCCCGCGCCCGTTACCGCGATGACCGGCGTCGACGCGATGGTCCACGCCATCGAGGCCTACACCTCCAGGCACAAGAAAAACCCCGTGTCCGACATGCTCGCGCTGCGCGCGCTGGATCTGCTGGCGCGCAACATTCGCACCGCGGTACACGACGGCGGCAACTTCGCCGCCCGCGAGGCCATGTTGCTCGGCGCCTGCCTCGCCGGGCAGGCCTTCGCCAATGCGCCGGTCGCCGCGGTGCACGCGCTGGCCTATCCCCTGGGCGGCCACTACCACATTCCCCACGGGCTCAGTAATTCGCTCGTGCTGCCGTCGGTGCTGGAGTTCAACGCGCCCGCGGCGGCGGCACTGTATGCCGAACTTGCGGAGATTGTTCTCGGTGAGCCCGTGGCGGGTTCCGACGAGGCGAAGACACAGGCGCTGGTGGCCGGCCTGCGCCAGTTGATCGACGACGTGCAACTGCCCGCCACGCTCATGCAGGCGCAGGTGAAGGAGTCTGACCTTTCGATGCTCGCCGAGGACGCCATGCTGCAGCAGCGGCTGTTGGTCAACAACCCGCGGGACGTGGCCTACGACGACGCGCTGGCAATCTACCGCGCCGCGTACGGGAGCGCCGCGTGAACAAGCCGCAGGTACCCACGCGCGCCGACTACGGCGTGTTCTACCCCATCACCACGCGCTGGTCAGACAACGACATCTACGGCCACGTCAACAACGTGACCTACTACTCCTACTTCGACACCGTGGCCAACCGCTACCTGATCGAGGAAGGCGGCCTCGATATCTCCGATGGCCGCATCGTCGGCTACGTGGTGAATTCAGGCTGTGAGTACCACGCGCCCATCACCTATCCCGAGTCCATCGAGGCAGGCGTGCGCGTGGATCGCCTGGGCAACAGCTCGGTGCAGTACGGCATCGCCATCTTCAAGGAGGGGGAGGACACGGCGTGCGCGCACGGCCACTTCGTGCACGTGTTCGTCGAGCGCGCCGAGAACCGTTCGGTGCCCATTCCGGACAACCTGCGCGCCGCGCTGGAAAAACTCCTCGTCAGCTAACTCTCCGCCCGGTACCAGATCGGCGAGGACCAGGCGCGCTCCTGGATCGTCGCCGGCAGGTCGGGCCGCGGCTCCACGCCCGCGCGCAACGCGTCCCGGGTGGACCAGCGGCAGGTCGGGTTTTCCAGCACGCGTACGTAGTAGAACGCATCCACACCCGGGTCGAAGTCCGGGTCGCGCCACAGGGTCAGTAGCTCGTCGGCGCCGCCCGCGTCGTCCCGGGTGCAGTCCTCGAGGTTCACCGTCGCGCCGTTGTCGGGGCAGCGCCGGGTGATGGGGTCCACCTCGACGCCGCCCGCGCACGCGGCGTCGTAGACGATTTCAGTGGGTACGCCGTCCCGCACGAACCCCTTGATGACCTGGATGCGCTGCAGCGGCGCGCTGCTCTCGTCGCGCAGTGCCCAGAGTATGAATGCCGGCGCGCTGTCGCCGCGGGCCTGCAGCGTACCGCCCATGGGCACCCCGGCGGCGTAGGCCGCGCGCAGCAGGTTGTCGTCCCGCAGCAGGTCAGGCGTATAGCCGTGCCCGGCGAACACGCGCAGCCGGATGCGCGGGCCGGTGGTGGCGAACGTCTCCTTGCGGCGCAGCGCCGCGTAGATGGCCTCCCGCGTGTTTTCCTCCGCCCACACGCCGGCCAGCCCCGACGCGCTCCACGTCTCGAAGTTGGAACTCGCGAAGTAGCGTCGTCCCGCCACCGTTTTCACCATGGAGGGGACCATAATGGCAGCCGCCGCGCGTTCCAGCAGGTTGAGAGGAACGGTGCCGCGCAGGAACGGCCGGCCGTCCATCAGGCCGGACTTGGAAAAGAAGCCGTCCTCCCTGTCCGTCGTCGCCGCCACGTGGGAATCGCTCGAGCCTATCAGGCCGAAGCGGTAGGGATTGAACGTGCCCGCCGCGGCGAGGCCCATTCCGCGCAGGTACGCGTCGCGAATGTAGCTGCCGGGTGCGACGCTCGGTGTGCGTGAGCGCGCGCGGTAGGGCGCGATCTCGAAGTCGCTCCACTCGTCCTGTGGCGACAACTCCGGGTGGGTATCCGAGGTGCCCTTCACCTGGGTGATCTCCGCGAGCGGTTCGTTGCGCAGGCGCTGTTC
>JAUIEP010000090.1 GCA_030428835.1 Gammaproteobacteria bacterium
AGCCACCGAACTAAAGCCCGGCAGATCTCACGATACCTACATCCACCAACGCAAGCCGGCGCGAACCGCAGTACCCGGATAACCGGCACAGCACGGACAACGAAGCCGGCCACACTCACACCAGCGACAAAGAACTACTTCTGGATGCGCATCAAAATGCCGGAGAAGTCGAGCTGGCCGTTGCCTGCCTGCTGGTGCGCGGTATACAACTCACGGGCAAGCTGCCCCATGGCATTGTCGACACCGCTCTGCTCCGCGATCTCCATGGCAAGCCCCAAGTCCTTCACCATGAGATCAACCATGAAGCCGGGCTTGTAGTCGTTGCTGGCGGGCGCATTCTCCATCACCCCCGGATACGGGTTATAGACCTCGAGCGACCAGTTGCGCCCGGAACTGGCCAGCATGATTTCGGACAGCACGCCCGGGTCGAGCCCGTTGCGCGCGCCCATCTCCAGCGCCTCGCCGGTGCCGATCATGTGAATGGCCAGCAGCATGTTGTTGCAGGCCTTCGCGACCTGGCCAGAGCCCGCGGGGCCGGCGTGGAAGATATTTTTGCCCATGTCGGCGAGGATGAGCTTCGCCTTCTCGAACGTCGCGGCGTCGCCGCCACACATGAATGCCAGCGTACCGGCGGCCGCGGCCGCGACACCGCCGGAAACCGGCGCATCCATGAAGCCGATACCCATGTTCGCAGCAGCCTCGCCGACCTCGCGCGCGGTGGCGGCGTCGATGGTCGAGCAGTCGAGTACCGTGGTGCTGCCGTCGAGCGTTGCCAGCAGGCCGTCGTCGCCGAGGTAGGTGCCCGCGACATGCCTGCCCGCAGGCAGCATGGAGATCACGTAGTCCGCTCCGGCCGCCGCCTGCGCGGCACTGGCCGCCGAGGATGCGCCCGCATTGCGCAGTTGCTCCAGCGCGGCCTCCACGAGATCGAACACCGTGACATCGTGCCCCGCCTGTACAAGGTTGGTGGCCATGGGGCCGCCCATGTTGCCGAGGCCGATAAACGCTACCTTTGCCATCTGTGTCGTCTCCGCTTGGTTACAGGTCGGCGAGTGGGTTGTCCGCCCACGGCGCGGTGAAGAACGCGTCGAGGTCGGCGGCGGGGACATCGCGCGTCGCCTTGTACTGCCACGCCGGGTTGCGGTCCTTGTCGATGAGCAGCGCGCGCACGCCCTCGGCGAACTCGGGGTGGCGCACGATATTGGTGGCGAGCTGGATCTCCGACTGGAACACCTCCCTGAGCGACGCGTGGCGGTTCTCCCAGAGCTGGCGGTTGATCCACAGCGCCGCGAGCGGCGAGCCGTGCGCGAGGCTCTCGCCCGCCTTCGTCAGCCACGGGTCCTGGCTTGCGTGCGCGGTGATGTTGTCGATGACCTGGTGGATGTCGTCACCGTCGCAGAGCGTGTTGATGGCGCCCAGGTGCGGTTCCACCTGGCCGCCCGGGCACTGGTCTATGCTGCGCTCGGCGAAGGGCCGCAACACGTGGCGCACGAGCGCGTGATTGCGCGCGGTGTCGGTCGTCCACTCCTGCGCCGCCAGTTGGCCGACGACGTCCGCCTTGTGTTCGCTGGCGATGAAGCGGTCCGCCAGCCCCGTGTAGATCGCGTCGGCGGCGTTGATCGACGCACCGGTCAACGCCAGGAACTGGCCGGACCGACCCGGCATATGGTTGAGGAACCACGTACCGCCGACATCGGGGAACAGCGCGATAGTCACTTCGGGCATCGCAATACGCGTCTTTTCCGTCACCACGCGGTGCGAGCAGCCCGCCATCACACCGAGGCCGCCGCCCATCACGATACCGTGGCCCCAGCACACCAGCGGCTTGGGGTACGTGTGCAGGGTGTAGTTCATGCGGTACTCGCGGGTGAAGAAGTCCTCCGCGTAGGTACAGGGGCCGCCCGGGGTGGCGACCGCGGACGCGTGCAGCGCCTGCACGTCGCCACCGGCGCAGAACGCCTTCTCGCCCGCCCCCTCGATAAACACGGCGGCGATGGCGTCGTCGTCACGCCAGGCGTCGAGTTGCGCCTGCAGCAGGTCGACCATCTCCAGGGTGAGCGAATTGAGCGTGGCGGCGACACTCAGCGTGACCCGCCCCACCCTGCCGCCGGCGGCAGGGAGTTCTTCAAACAGGATCGATGCGTCTGACATGGGCTGCCTACGCGTTTTTCCACACGGGTTTGCGCTTCTCGAGGAACGCGTTGACACCTTCCTTCTGATCCTGCGTGGAGAACAACTCCACGAAGAAATCGCGCTCGCCCTGCAGCCCCTTGTTCAGCGCATTGTCGCGCGCCATGTGCACGAGCTGCTTGCAGAATTTCACCGAGGTCGGGCTCTGCTCGCCGACCTGCTCGGCAAGGGCCAACGCGCGTTCCAGTGCCTCGCCCTTGCCGACCACTTCCTCCACGAGGCCGATGCGCTCCGCGGTGGCCGCATCCAGGCGTTCGCCGCACAGGATCACGCGCTTCGCCCAGCCCTCGCCCACCAGCCAGGACAGGCGCTGGGTACCGCCCGCGCACGGCAGCAACCCGACCTTGGCCTCGGGCAGCGCCATCTGCGCCTGCTCCTCGGCGATGCGGATGTCACAGGCCAGCGCGACCTCCAGGCCGCCGCCCATGGCGAAGCCGTTGATCGCGGCGATGGACACGCCGCGGAAGTCCGCGAGGGTCTCGAAGCCCTCGCCGAAGAAGCGCGCCATCTCGGCGGCGGTCTTCGGGTCGCCGTCGGCGAACAGCTTGAGGTCGGCGCCGGCGGAGAAGAACTTCTCGCCCTCACCCGTGATCACGAGCGCGTAGATATCGCGGTTGTCGTTGAGCTTGCCGATGACGTCCTTCAGTGCGGGCAGGCTCTCCTGGTCGAAGGTGTTGGCGCCGGGATTGTCGATCGTCAGTAGCGCTGTGTGGCCGCGCAGTTCTACCTTGAGTTTTTCCGATGTGCTCAGACTCACTTGATCACCTCCAGTGCACCATCCATTAACAGTTTGCGCGACACGATGACGCGCATGATGTCGTTCGTACCCTCCAGGATCTGGTGCACGAGCGTATCGCGCACGTGTCGCTCCATGGGGTACTCCTTGATATAGCCGTAACCGCCGAACAACTGCAGGGCCTCGTGGCAGATCTCGAAGCCCGTGTCGGTCGCGAACCGTTTGGCCATCGCGCAGTAGGTCGAGGCCTGCGGGTCCTTCGTGTCCAGTTTGTGCGCGGCCAGGCGCACCATCTGCCTGGCCGCAACGAGTTCCGTCAACATGTCCGCGAGCTTGAACCGGGTGGCCTGGAAGTCGGCGATCGCGCTGCCGAACTGCCGCCGCTCCTTCACGTAGGCGGTTGCCTCCTCCAGCGCCTGCTGCGCGGTGCCGATGCTGCAGGTTGCGATGTTGATGCGACCGCCGTCCAGGCCCTCCATCGCGATAGCAAAGCCCTGCCCCTCTTCACCCAGCCGGTAGCTGACGGGCACGCGCACATCCTCGAACGTGATCATGCGCGTGGACTGGGCGTTCCAGCCCATCTTCTCCTCTTTCTTGCCGTAGGCAATGCCGGGGGAATCCGCCGGCACGAGCAGCGCCGAGATTCCCCCGGGGCCGGCCTCGCCGGTGCGCAGCATCACGACCAGCACGTCGGTGTCGCCCGCGCCGGAGATAAAAACCTTGGAGCCGTTCACCACATAGTCGTCGCCGTCGCGAACCGCCCGGGTGCGCAGCGACGCGGCGTCCGATCCCGCGCCGGGCTCTGTCAGGCAATAGGAGGCAAGCTTCTCGCCGCTCGCCAGGTCGAAACACCACTGCTCGATCGTCGCCGCCGAGCAGTACCTGCCGACCATATTGGTCGCCATGTTGTGAATGGTGAGAAAGGCCGCCGTCGCCGTGTCGCCCCTGGCGAGCTCCTCGACGATGAGGCTGGCGTCGAGGCGGCTCAGGCCGAGCCCGCCGGCGGACTCGGGCGTGTACATCCCCATAAAGCCGAGCTCACCCGCCTGGCGCAACGCTTCCCTGGGAAAGATCGACTGTTCGTCCCACTGCGCGGCATTGGGTGCGAAGGCGCCCTGCGCGAACGCGCGCGCGCTGGCGGCGAAGGCCTGCTGGTCTTCCGTGAGGGAAAAGTCCATGGCTACTCCTTGGGAATAAACCTAGAACTTGCCGATGACCTTGCCGAACAGTTCCTCGTCCGGCGGCAGCTCCTTCGTTTTGGCCAGGGGCTTGGATACCCAGGTCTCGTTGATCAGGTCGCGCCACGTGATGTTGTGGTTCACGCTGTTGTTACCCCAGGAACCACAGCCCAGGGAGAAGGTCTGGCGCATGCCGTTCCACAGGTTGCCCGAGTTGGAGGCCGCCTGGGGCTGGTTCACCATGACCCGCGAGGTGCGCGTGCCGGCGGCCAGCTTCATGATGTTGTCGTCGTTGTAGGAATAGATGCCGCAGCTGTGGCCCTGGCCCTGATAGGCCTGGATCCGGTTGGTCAGCTCGATCGCCTCGTCGATGTCCTTCACTTTATAAAACGCCATGGTGACGGTCAGCTTCTCCCCCGAGAACGGGTGGTCGGGCCCTGTGCCGGTCTCGGGAATGATCAGGAACTGCTTGCCTTCCGGAAGATCGAAGCCCGCCTGTCCCGCGATGGTGGCCGCGGGCTGCGCGACGATCTTCGCGTTGATGTGGCCGTCTTGCCACAGTACCGACTGCAGCTTGTCTTTCTGCTGTTGGGTCAACACGTAGCCGCCCTCGTGCTTGAGCTTTTCGAGAAACTCGTCGTAAATCGATTCGAACACCAGCACGGCGTTGTCGGACGAACAGCTCGCCGCGAGATCCAGCGTCTTCGAGGTACGGATTTTTTCGGCGGCCTCGTCCAGGTCTGCGCTGTCGTCGACCGTGATCACGGCGTTACCCACGCCCACGCCCAGCGCAGGCGTGCCGGAGGAGTACGCCGCGCCGACCATGGCCTCGCCGCCGGTGGCGAGCACGCGGTCACACTGGCGCATGAGTTCATTCGTCTTGTCGAGGCTCGGCACGTCGATGCTCTGCACGAGGTCGGCCGGCGCGCCCATCGCCACGATGGCCTCGCGCATGTAGTCGCAGATCTTCTTGTTGGTCAGCTTCGCCCGCGGGTGCGGCGCGATGATGATCGCGTTGCGGCCCTTCACCGCCGAGATGGCCTTGATGACCGGCGTCGCCTCGGGGTTGGTGGAGGGCGAGAGGGCGCCGATGACGCCGACGGGCTTCGCGATCTTCACGATGTTGCGCTCGGGGATTTCCTCGATCACGCCGACGGATTTGTCGTCGATGATGTCCATGAGGGTCGCCCGCGTCTTGCGGTGGATCTTGAGGTACTTGCCCTCGTAGTTGCCCAGCTGGGTTTCCTCCACGGTGAAGCGCGCGATCTCCTCGGACCGGTCCTCCCGCGCCACCGCCCACACCATGGCGGTGATGAGTTCGTCTACCTGCTCCTGCGTGTAGTCGGCGATCTGCGCCTGGGCGGCCCGCGCCCGCTCCATCATGGCTGCGATTTCCGCGCGGGCGGCGTCGAGTTCTGCGTTGTCTTCCATCGTTATGTTCTCCGGTACTTGCGGTGCGGCGTGTGCACGCCGCCTGAGTATAGGCGCTCCAGTGCCTGGCTGAGCAAACCGCCAGATTACCCCCGGCGGCGGCCGGCCTAAAGGGAGGAAATTGCGCTTAATATGGACTATATTGCGATTTACTCTGATCCCGGTAACGAGCCCCCGTGAGCGCTCCCTCGAAGTGGCCCCTGCCGGCCAACGGCGTCCGCATCCTGACTCCCGCTTTTATGCGGGCGAAGCTGGCGCGCCACGCCCTGGCGCGCGAGTGCTATCCCACCGCCATGGGCTTCTACCCCGCCGCCCGGGGCCACCGCATGGAGCGCGAGCGCCACGACGATAACCTGCTGATTTATTGCGTTGAGGGCGCGGGGCAGGCCGCGGCGGAAGGCTGGGCGGGCAGCGTGCGGGCGGGCCAGGTGCTGCTGCTGCCACAGGGCCTGGCGCACCACTACGAGGCGCACGCGGACGACCCGTGGACGATCTACTGGGTGCACTACCAGGGCAGCGCCACCGCCGTCTTCAACCAGTACCTGGGCTACCGGGAGGACCGGCCGCCGGTGGCGGCCGCCGGCGTGTCGCCACCGCTCATCGCGCACTTCCGCGCCCTGCTGGGGGCGCAGCGCACCGGCTACGACACGCGCGTGTTCATCAATGCCGCCAACCAACTGCGCCACCTGCTGACCCAGGTAGCGCTCGACATCAGCACCGCGCGCGCCGCGGGTCAGCAGAGCTTCGACCTCGATGCCGTGCAGGGACTGATGCTGGAGAACATCGGCCAGGCGCTGGACCTCGACACCCTGGCGGCCGCGGCCAGGTTGTCGAAATACCACTTTGCCACCAAGTACAAGGCGCTTACGGGCTACTCACCCATCAAGCACTTCCTGCACATGAAGATGGAGCACGCCTGCCACCTGCTGGACTCCACCGAACTAAGCGTGAAGGGTGTCGCCGCCGCGCTGGGTTACGACGACCCGCTGTATTTTTCCAGGCTGTTCAGCCGCACGGTGGGGGTATCGCCGCGCGCGTACCGGCGTTCAGTTCGCGTCTAGGTCCGCGTCCTTGTTGCCGTCGTCCGCTTTCTCGGCGCTGGTCAGGTGCTTCATGAGCAGCGCGCGCATCCACTTGTGCGGTTCGCTGCGCGAGGTACGCGTGTGGCGCATGAGCGACATCTTGCCGCGGTTACCCGAGTGCGTATTGCGAATCATGCGCTTGAGCTCCGCGGGCACCTCGTGGCCGACGATGCGCTCGCTGTACAACCCGCCCTCCTGGAAGCCCGCGTTCGCCACGAGCAGGGAATCGGTCTGGGACAGGACGCCGACGGCGGACGAAAACTGCGTGGTCTCCAGGACAATGGTGCGGTGCACGCCGTACTGGCCCAGCACATCGTCCACCATGGAGGTGTTCTGGCGCGTCAGGCCCGGCAGGTACAGGCGCAGGTGCGGGTAGTCGAGAAAGTCCTGCAGGGTGATCTCGCTTTTCTTCGCCAGCGGATGGTCGATGCGCATGTAACAGCGCGGCGCGATAGCGGCGATGGGTTCGGCCAGGATGTCGCGGTCGGTCTCCACGGCGACGAAGGCGGCGAAGTCCGCCTCGCCCTTCTTCAACTGGTCCTGGTAGTCCGGCGGCACCTCGGCCATGATGATCTGCACGTTCGGCGCGACCTCCGCCAGTTCCGCCATCAGGCCCGGCAGCAGCGACTCGCAGACGATGGGCGGCATGAACAGCTTGAAACTGCCCGCGTAGGTGTCGGGGCTGAAGGCCACGTCGCCGAGCACGCGCTCCACGGTTTCCAAAAGGCCCGGCAACTCCGCGCCGAGTTCCTCCGCCCTGGGTGTGGGCACCAGGCCGTGGGCCGTGCGGGTGAAGAGCTCGTCCTCGAAGGAATCGCGCAACTTCTGCAATGTCTTGCTCAGCGCGGGCTGGGACACCGACAGGCGCTCCGCCGCCCGGGTGACGTTGCGCTCTTCCAGCAGGATCTGCAGGGCCACCAGCAGATTGAGGTCGGTGCGAATCAGTTTGCGCGATATCACCTTGTTTTCCCCAAGAAATAACTTTTAGTTATGGGATAAATGCTATCAAAAGCTATACCCGGGCACACGTGACTTATTTACATCCGGCGCGCTGGGGCGGGTGTCATCCGTAGACGGCGGGATTGGCGCAATGCGGCATGCGCGCGCCGGCGAGCGCGGCGGCCGCATTGGCCACCGCCAGCTCCACCATACGCGCCCGGGTCCGGGTGGTCGCGCTGCCGATGTGCGGCGCGAAGACAACCCGGGGGTGGCGCAGCAGCGGGCTGTCCGCGGCGAGCGGCTCGCGGTCATAGACATCCAGTCCCGCGGCGTAGATGTGCTCCTCGTCGAGCGCCCTGGCCAGGGCCTCCTCGTCTACGATCCCGCCGCGCGCGGTATTCACCAGAATTGCGCCCGGTTTCATTGCGGCGATACGTTCGGCGCTGACGAGATTGCGCGTGTCCCCCGTGAGCGCGACATGCACGCTCACGAAATCGCTGCGCGCCAGCAGGTCGTCCAGCGGGAGCGACTCCACCCCGGGGATCTCCCGGCCCGACGGCGTCCACCCCAGCACCTGCATGTCGAAGCCCGCGGCGCGCCGCGCGACCGCCTGGCCGATCGCGCCAAGGCCCACTATTCCCAACGTCGCGTTGCTGACGTCCTTGCCCAGGAAGAACGAGGGCGTCCAGCGCTCGTCCGGCGTCCACTGCCCATCGCGCACGAAACGGTCGGCCTCCCCGAGGCGCCGCGCGGCCGCGAGCAGCAATGCGAAGGCGAGGTCCGCGGTGGTGTCCACCAGCACACCCGGCGTGTGACCCAGCGGAATGCCGCGCTCAGTCAGCGCCGCGACGTCAACGTGATCAACGCCGACGGACACGCTGGACACGAAATCCAGCCCTGGCGCCCGGTCCAGCAGCGCCCGGTCGACGCGATCGGTCAGCAGGCAGATCAGGCCCCGGGCATCGGCCAGCAGTGCCGGCGTCAGCGACTCGTCCGTGGCGAGGACCTGCAGGTCGCAATACCGGGCCAGGGGTGCCAGCAGCTGCGGCGGCAGCGGCTGTGTGACGACGACGCTGTTCACGGGGCCTGGATCGGTACCGGCAGCATGCCGGTCATGCGCGCAAGCCCGGCCTGCAGCGACTCGAGCTGCTCGCCACTGTAGGCACCGCCCTCGGCGAGGTTGCCCCAAACGGGCTGTGGCCAGGCCGGATCCCCGGCCGAGCGCCCGATCACGTGCAGGTGCATGTCGGGCACGACGTTGCCGAGTCCCGCGACATTCACCTTGGTGTACCCGAGTACCTGCTTGAGGAACGCGGACACCGCGGCACACTCCGCGAGGACCTCGTTGCGCTCGTGCGGCGGCAGGTCGAGCACGTCCTGCAGCGCGGTACGCGGCACCAGTATGAACCAGTGCAGTGCGGCGTTGCGCTGCAGCAACACTTCGCAGCGCGACAGGGCGCCGAGGTGGTGGCAATCGGCGAGGAGCTGGGGATGCAAGGCGGCGCCGGACATCGATCGTCTCCGGAAGAGCAAAGGCGTCACCATATACCAAAACGGCGGCGAATGCGGTGTGGCCTGCGGGGCGGGAGAAGTCCCCCGAATTGAGAACTGGGCCGCAGAAATAAGCGGGGGCGCGGGCGCTTGGCGGCACCGCAGTTGAACTACAATTACCGGGAAAAGTAATGCCCGGCCCCGCGCGGCCCCCTACTGCATGGGTAATGTGCCTTGAAACCCCCTGTCCCGGCCAAAGTACTGGCGGCAGCTTCCGTCGTGACACTGTCCACTGGCTGCGTCTACCTGGCGCCTGTCTCCGTGGACGAGCTGGGCGCAGTGGCCGGTGCACTGGAGCAACAGGCCGCGGTGTCGCTGGACGGCCGCTACGTCGCCTTCACCACCGCGGCGGCCCTCGTACCCGGGGACGGCAACGGCGTCGCCGACGTCTACCGTTACGACACCAGGCTGAAGGGCATGGAACTCGTCTCGGCCACGGCGGGCGGCGCCGCCGGCAACGCGCCCTCGGGTGAACCAAGCCTCTCCGATGACGGGCTCACCGTCGCCTTCAGCTCCCTGGCCACCGACCTCGGACCCGCCGTCAACGGCCTGTCCCAGGTCTACCTGCGGCACCTGCCGACCGGGGTCAATGTGCTCGCTTCCGCCAACCTGGGCGTGCCGGGCAACGGCAACAGCACAGCGCCGGCGCTGTCCGGTGACGGCGGCGCGATCGCCTTCGAATCCCTCGCGGACAATCTCGACCCCGCCGACAACAACGCGCACGCCGACATCTATCGCTTCGTTGCCGCGGGCCCCACGCTGGCGTGGATCAGCAGCACGCCCGGCGGCGGTGCGGCCGACGGCGCGTCTTTCGACGCCAGCATCAACAGCGACGGCTCGAGCATCAGCTTCACATCGGACGCCACCGACCTCGTGGCGGGCGACGGCAACGGCGTCGCCGACGTGTTCCTCTACGCGGGCGGCACGATCGCGCGCGCGTCCGAGGGCGCCCTGGGCGAGGCCGACGGCGCGTCCGGCGAGTCGTCCCTGGCGTCGGGCACGGGGCACCTGGCCTTCGTGTCCTCGGCCACCAACCTTGTTCCCGTGGACAACAACGGCGTGGCCGACATCTTCCTGCGCGAGCCGGGCGGCGCGGTGAGTCGCATCACCGAGAAGTCCGGCTTCGGTTTCGCCGCCGCGTCATCCGCTCCGGCCATCAGCGCCGACGGCGGTCGCATCGCATTTCAGGCGGACGGCGCGGACGTCGGCAGCGGCAGCGGACAGGTCGCTGTCGTGCACGATATCGCCGCGGGCAGTTTTACCCCGCTGTCCACGAGCGCGATCGACAAGCCCGCGCTGGGCGCGGGCCATGTCACGTTGAGCGCCGACGGTACCTATTCGGGTTTCGTCACCAGCGAAGGCCTGGATGCCGCCGATACCAACGGCATCGCGGATGTCTACCTGCGCTTCGCCTACCGCGGGATGTTGTGGCCCTGGTCGCTCTCACCCGGGCAGGTGCAGGACGACACCGTGGTGCCCATCACGCTGCGCGGCTACGATTTCCCCGTGGGCGGATCCACGCCGTCGCTCAAGGTGTACGGCGCACCGACCGTCAGCTTTGCCCACATCACGGTCGTCGATGCCGCGACGATTACGGCCGACATGACCGTGCCGGCGGGCGTGGCCCACAAGTCCTACCAGATCGAGCTGAAGTTCCCCGGCGGCGGGCCGGGCAACGGCGCGGGACTCACGCGCACGCGGCGTGTACTGACCGTGGCGAACCCGGAGCCGGCCGCCGACCTCGTCAACATCGCCGCGGCCGCGGGCTTTCACTCCGCCGACAGTGATTCCGCGGGCCTGCACACCGCGGACATGAACGACGACGGCTTCCAGGATGTCCTGTTCATCACCCACAACCCGACCGAGGAGGCGCTGTACCTCGGTGACGGCAGCACAGTCACGCCGCTGCCGGTCATGTTCGCCACCGATCGCCACAACTGCGACAGCGCGGACGTGAACGGAGACGGCCGCACCGACATCTATTGTTCCGTCGGCTCCGACAAGGGCTCGGGCTCCGGCGACAACGGCCTCTTCCTGCAACAGCCCAACGGCGAGTACGTGGATGCCGCGGCGGCCTGGGGCGTCACGGATCCTTACGGCCGGGGCCGCGAGGTCGCTTTCCTGCACGCGGACAACGACGGCCTGCCGGACCTGTTCGTGAGCAACGCGGCGCCGCGCGACGACGAATTCCTCTCGGAAAACCGGTTGTTCCTCAACGTCGCCAACACCGCCTACGCGCCGGCGCCGGGTTTCGGCGTGGACGGGGAGCTGTCCAGCCTCTGCGCCATGGCGGTTGACTTCGATGACGACGGCGACGACGACCTGGTGGTCTGCGGCCCGGACCACCTGCGCATGTACGCCAACCAGGCGGGCGCCGGCTTCATCGACGTCTCGGCCGCCCTGGGCCTGAACTTCCTGTTCCGCGATGTGGACTTTGCCGACATAGACGGCGACGGCGACCTCGACCTCGCCGGGGCGCGAGCCGACCGCTTCGTCATCTACCGCCTGGAGGACGGCGCCTACGTGGAAACGCTGTACACGCAACTGGCCGACCACCCGTGGTCAGTCGCGTTCGGTGACCTGGATGCGGACACGGAGCCGGATGTCTTCTTCGTGCAACGCGGCTGCCGCACGGAGGTGGAGGGAAACCTGCCGGACTTCGCCGCGCGCAATGACAGTGCGGCATTCACCGCGCTGAGCGTGCCGCCGATGTCCCGGGGATGCGGCGACGCCATCGTCGCGTTCGATCACGACGGCGATGGGCGGGACGGCTTCCTCGTTGGCAACGGCAGGGGCCGAATCGGCCCGCTGCAGTACTTCATACTGCCCTGACTGGCGCTATCGACCGCCGGGTAACGAGACAGGACCCCGCCGGCATTCGCCCGGGGCGGGACAGCGCAACCCACGCCGCGGGGCTATAGCTCCCGCACGAGGCGAAAGCCGAAGTAGCGATCACCCTTGCCCGGTGCAACTTTGTCGCGATCGGCGATGCGCTGGTAAGCGGGTCGGTCACTCCAGGAGCCGCCGCGAATCACGTTCACGCCCGTGCCGCAGTTGCGTCGCGCCGAGCCGTCGCGCGGCGCACCGCGATAGGTGTTGGTATAGCAGTCCTCGACCCACTCCCACACGTTGCCGTGCATGTCGTAGAGCCCGAACGCGTTCGGTTGGTAACTGCCGACGGGGGCCGTACGGTAGTGCCCGTCATCGCAGTTGGCGACCGCCCAGCTCGTCTGCACCTGCTGCGCCGCGAGGTCGGCAACGTTGGCGTAGCGGCAGAGCCCGTCCTCGTCGTCGCCGAAAGCGAAGCGCGTCTGCGTGCCCGCCCGCGCTGCGTATTCCCACTCCGCCTCGGTGGGCAGGCGATAGCGCTCACCGGTCTGATCGGACAACCAGCGGGCGTACGCTTTCGCGTCATTGTGGTTGACGTTGATGACCGGGCGCCGGTCGCGCCCCCAGCCCAGGTCAGGGGGCGGCTCGACGCCGGCGGCCCCGGCGTAGCGGTCGTACTCGGCGAACGTCACTTCGTACTTCGACATCGCGATCGGGTTATCCAGTGTCACCGTGCGCAGCGGGCGCTCATCCGACTCGCAGTCGCGGTTACTCACGCAACCCATACGAAAACTGCCGGTGGGCAGCACGACCATATCCGGGCCGTCACCGCCCGCAGCCAGGGTATCGCGCACCACCTGCCCGGCAGGCAGCGCCTCGCGCAGCGTCACCGCGGTGTTCACCGCGCCCTTTCGCACCTCGATCTTGCCGGTGTACGCGTGGTGCCCCGGCGCCTCGACCCGCACGGCATATTCGCCGTACGGCAACTCCATGCCCGCGCGGTAGGGCAGTTCAAGGTCGATGAACGTGACCGCGGCCTCAGCGGGCGTGAGTTGCAGCGTGAGCTTGCCGTGCGGAATCGGCTGCAGTCTGCCGACCTCCCGGGTCAGTTCGTCGGCGCGCACATCGACCGTGCGCAACAGCGGCTGGTGCTGGTCGACGCTGAGGCGCAGTCGGTGCGACCCGACCGGCAGGTCGTTCAGCGTTACGGGCGTGCGGTCGGCCAGCGGCTTGCCGTCCAGTTCGATGCGCGCCCCCGGCGGTTCCGTCGCGACCGACAGGCTGCCCGTTGCGACGTCGAGCCTGGTGTCGAGCGCGAAGGGCTGCCCTTCCTCCAGCTTGATGGCGCTCTTGTAAACCTTGTTGCCCTCCCGCTGCAACGTCAGCTCGTACCTGCCCGCCAGCACACCGTTGAAGCTGAAGGGCGTCGTGCCGATGTCGATACCGTTCAGGGCGACGGTCGCGCCGGCAGGGTCGCTGTCGACCTGGAACGCCACGCTCCCGGACAGCAGCGCCGCCCGGGTGAGGACCGCCATCGGCTTCTTCACCGCCTCGGGCTCGACCACCGGCACGGTGGTCACCGGCTTGTCCACTTCTTCCACGGCTGCCGTTGCAGGCGCCGCGGCGGCGACGGCTGCCGGCGCAGGCGTCGCGTCTTCACCACCGGCCGGCACTACCGGTGTCAGGTCCGCCGGCACAGCCTCGTCCTGTCCTGCGAAGCCGGCCACCAGCCCTGGCACGGCAGCGTCGTCCTGCTGCAGGTAGTACCAATAGCCGCCGCCGGCTGCCACCGCGAGGGCAATGCCCACAAGGAGCAGGCCGGGACCGCTTTTCTTCTTGCGCTTGCGCGGTTTGCGCACGGTCCGCGCGAAATCACCGCTGCCCTCGGGTATGAAGGCGAGGGGCTCGGTCGGCGCGTCGATGACCTCTGTTTCCAGCTCGGCGAGCGCATCCTCGCCGAGAACCGTTGCGGCCGTGGGCGCGTCCTCGGCCAGTTCGGTTTCCATGTCCGCCTGTTCCATGACGTCTACCGACTCCGGCGCGGGTTCCGGTGCAGCACCCAGCAACGCAGACTGTTCCTCCAGTCGATCCAGAACCTCGTCGATGGACTGCGGCCTGCGCCGCGCCTGGATGATGAGCAGGTCGTCGATCAGCTGCAAGAAGGCCTCGGAATACCCGCCGCGGCCCAGGTCTGTCGCCGGCAGCATGGGATCCGGCTCACCGTCCATCAGCGTGGACTGCCTGGTGGGCGCATCGACCGGGGTGATGCGGGTGACACAGCGGTAGAGCGTTGCGCCGATGGAGTAAAGGTCGGTCCACGGGCCCTGCATCTTCGAGTCGGTCGCGTACTGCTCGACGGGGGCGTAACCCGCGGTAAAGATACCTGTCACGGAGCGCGTGTGCTCCCCGATGGCCTGGCGCGCGGCGCCGAAGTCCAGCAGTACGGGGTCGCCCTGGTCGCGAATGTAGATGTTGCCCGGCTTGATATCGCGGTGCAGGAAACCCGCCGCGTGCACTTCACGCAGTCCACGCAACAGGGGAATAAACCAGTCCTTCAGCTGCTCCTCGGACAGGCGGCCGCGACTCGAGCGCAGGTGACCCGACAGCGGCAGGCCCTCCACATAATCCATGATGAGGTAGGCGGTCTGGTTGGCTTCGACAAAGTCAGTGACGCGAACGATGTTCGGGTGGTTGAAGCGCGCGAGCGTGCGCGCCTCCTGCAGGAAACGGTCCAGCGCGTAGGCGTAATCCTGTACCTTGTCCGCGCGCGCGCGCACCGTCTCGCCGTCCGGATCGCGCATCGCGAGATCCGAGGGCAGGAATTCCTTTACCGCGACCCAGCGTTCCAGGGTGGCGTCCCAGCCCTTGTAGGTAATGCCAAAGCCACCGACACCCAGCAGCGACCGTATTTCATAGGTCGCCACCTTATAGCCATTGGGAAGGCTTTGTTCAGTGCCCTTGTTCATTGCTTTTATTCTGGGAAACCCGCTTTTCTTAACGGGGGCAGTATGGGACAGATTTCATGGTTCGGCCAGTGCGGCCCGCCCGGGCGTGCCTTCGAACCTTCAGTCCCCAGCGCCCTGCCAGCGTATTACGCTGTGCAGCGACAGGTCGAAGAGGTCCAGGACGCGGCCGACACTTTGCGTAACGATGTCGTCGATGCTTTCCGGACGCGTATAGAACGCGGGAACCGGCGGCGCGATAACCGCGCCCATGTCTGCAAGCTGCGACAGCGTGCGCAGGTGACCCGCATGCAGCGGCGTCTCGCGCACCATGAGAACGAGGCGCCGCCGTTCCTTCAACACAACGTCCGCGGCCCGTGTCAGCAGGGTGGACGTGACACCCGTTGCGATCTCCGACATCGTGCGGACCGAACAGGGCGCAATCAACATACCGTGCGTGGTGAACGAGCCGCTGGCGATCGCGGCGCCGACGTCCTGCGCGGGGTACACCACATCCGCGAGCGCTTCGAGTTCCCTGGCGCTCATGTCCAGCTCGTGGTGCAGGGTGAGTTTCGCTGACTTGCTTACAACGAGGTGGCTTTCGACACCGGCCTCGCGCAACAACGCCAGCGCGCGCACACCGTAGACGATGCCCGAGGCGCCGCTGATACCGACAATGATCCGCTTGCTCACCGGTAGCTCGCCTTCAGCTCGCCTTGAGCTGTTCCAGCATCGCCATCATCTTGCCGTGCATCAGGTTGATGGCCTTGAGGGGACGGATCATGACCTTGAACTCGCAGATGAGGCCCGCGCTGTCGAAAGTGAGAATGTCGACGCCGTTGATAATGATGCCGTCGACCTCGCACTCGAATTCGAGTACGGCGTGATCGCCCGCGACGACCTCCTTCACGTAGTGAAAGCTGTCGTTGAAGACGTTCATCGCACCGGTCAGGTACAGGACGGTGAGATCCCGGCCCTCCTGCGGGGTATGGACGATGGGCGAGAGGAACACGCAGTCCTTCGACAACACCTCGGGCAGGCGCGCGGGATCGGCGGACGCGGCGATTTCATGCCATAGTTGCAGTGCTTTCAAGATAGTGTCTCCAGATTGAAGGGCCGGCCTAGAGACCGGTTTCCTGCAGGAATTCCCGCTCTATCACCTGTTGCAGTTCGTAGCGCGCCCCGCCGCTTTGCTTGCGATCGACATCCTTGAGCCGTTGCTGGTAGCGCTGCCGGCGATAGTGGTTGACCAGTTGCTCGAAGAACTCGGGTTCGGTTTCACCCGCGATCAGCGCCTCGATGAAGGCGATGTCGATACCGACGCGGTAGGCGATACGACTGGGGCGGATCTTGTGCGCGTGGAATTGCGCCACGATATGTATCTGCTGCTCCCGCGTATGCGTACACACGCGGGAGTAGCCGTAAGGGGGTGAAGGCGTGCGCGAGTCCGTCGCCGCTGGCTCCATAGTCATGCTCCCTATTTAGCAGCTACACCCGGCATTGCCAAGCGGGGCGGCCCCGTGGCCACATATAACTCACCTTTCTGGTTAAAAAACATGCAGGGCACGGCTATAATCCCCTGCTGACACCACGCGGGCCGGGCTTGCCGCCACGGCCCCATCACGAGGGACACAACCCATGAACGCACCCGAACAAGTGACCCCTGAGGGCGATCTCGAAGAGCAGATGCTCGCCACCCTCAACGCCCAGCGCGAGGCTTACCTGAAGGAGGGCTTCGTCACGGCCGAGACCCGCATCGACCGGCTGCAGCGCGGCATCGACGGCCTCGTGAAGTACGCCGACCGCTTCGTCGATGCGCTCAACGCCGACTTCACCTGCCGCCCGCGCGAGGTCACCCTGCTGACCGACATCGGCGCCGGCATCGCACCGATGAAGCACGCCATCAAGCACGTGCGCAAATGGATGAAGCCCGAGAAGCGTCCCGTCATGTTCCCCCTGGGCCTGCTGGGCGCGAAGGCCCGCATCGAGTACCAGCCCCTGGGTGTCGTCGGCGTGATCGCACCCTGGAACTTCCCCGTGAACATGGTTTTCTCGCCCCTGGCACAGGTGCTGGCAGCGGGCAACCGCGCCATGGTCAAGCCCTCCGAATTCACGCCGGAAACGTCGAAGCTGCTGTGCGAAATGATCGGCGAGATCTACGACCCCGCGGAAGTCGCCATCTTCGACGGCGGCCCCGAGGTCGGCCAGGCGTTTTCCGCCCTGCCCTTCGACCACATGATCTTCACCGGCGCCACGTCCATCGCGCGCCATATCCTGTCCGCGGCCGCGCGCAACCTGGTCCCGGTGACCCTCGAGCTCGGCGGCAAGTCGCCCGTGGTGATCTCCCGCACGGCCGACCTGGAGCAGAGCCTCTCCCGCATCATGATGGGCAAGACCATGAACGCCGGCCAGATCTGCCTGGCGCCCGACTACCTGCTGGTACCGGAGGAGAAGCTCAACGAGGTCATCGAGGCCGCGCACAAGGCGGTCGAGGACATGTACCCCACCCTGCTGGCCAACGAACAGTACACCTCGGTCATCAACGAGCGCCACTTCCAGCGCCTGAGCAGCTACCTCGCGGAAGCCGAGGAGCGCGGCCAGAAGATCATCCCGATCAACCCGGGCAGCGAGGACTTCGCGAGCCAGCAAGGCACGCTGAAAATACCGCCCACCCTGATTCCCGAGCCCGCGGAGGATCTCAAGGTGCTGGAAGACGAAATCTTCGGGCCGCTCCTGCCGATCCGCACCTACCGCGATTTCGAAGAGACCATCGACTACATCAACAGCAAGCCGCGCCCGCTGGCAGCCTACTACTTCGGTGACGACAGCGCCGAGGAACAGGCCCTGACCAGCCGCACCACTTCCGGCGGCATGACCATCAACGACGTCATCATGCATGTCTCCCAGGAAGAGCTGCCCTTCGGCGGCGTCGGCCCGAGCGGCATGGGTGCGTACCACGGCTACGAGGGCTTCAAGACCTTCAGCCACGCGAAGTCGATCTTCACCCAGACCAAGCGCTTCGACGTCGCCAAGCTCGGCGGCCTGAAGCCGCCTTTCGGCAAGAACACGCAGAATACGATCAAGATGCAGATCAAGTCGTGATTAGCGGTTAACTCCTGGTGGGGGCTCTTTGAGCCCCTTTTTTTTTCTTTCGGGCCTCTTTTCTTTTGGGCCTCCGGCCCCGGGACGGGATACCTCCTCGCTCCGCTGTCCGCGGCCCTCCGGGCTTCCCTCAGTCAGTTGCGAGCCTCCTGCGGAGTCTCGCGCCATTCCCTCGGCGCGTCCCTGACGGCTGCGCGACGAGGTATCCCGTCCCGGGGCCTTTTATCGTCCGATAGAGTTACTTCGCTCTGCGCGCACTGTCACTGGGTCCCGAGACGTCGGACCGCCGCTTTCGCGGGGACGACAATATTGCTCTATACACTGCCACCAGGCGCGCGAGCGCTCGAATTCCCTGCTGTTCAAAACGTGCCGAGGGAGTGGAGCGAGACCGCAGGGCTCGCGACCGACTGAGCAACTGTGTTTCGGGCTAGCCCAGCTGAAGCTCGCCAGGCGACCATTCCCGCTGGTCCCTTACCATCGCATTGAGCATGACCAACAGCTTGCGCATGCAGGCTACTATCGCCACC
>JAUIEP010000091.1 GCA_030428835.1 Gammaproteobacteria bacterium
ACCGACGGGAAACGCCGTGATGCTGTCGCAGTCCGATGACCAGATCGCCGAGCCCATGGGCGCCAGGTAGTGGTCGCGGAAGCGCTCGCCGTAGCCGTTGCGCGCGAGATAGGCGCCGAGCGTCTCGGCGGGGTCCAGCCTTCCCGCCTCGACATCGGCCACGGCTTCCTTATTAAAGCGCAGGATGTCCCGGATCATGCCGATGAACCCCGGCGACAGCAGGTTACGCCGCTGCGCGAACAGGGTGTTCAGGTTGGCGCCGGCGTACTCGAGGCCGGTGGCGGGGTCGCGGACGCTGAAGCCCATGGTGGTGGGCTTGCTGGACACGCCCAGTTCGTCGAGCAGCGCGATGAAATTGGGGTAGGTCCAGTCGTTGAACACGATGAACCCGGTGTCGATGGCGTAGCGCCGCGTTCCCAGCTTCACATCCATGGTCGCCGTGTGGCCGCCGATGCGCGAGCCCGACTCTAATACACTGACCGAATGGCGCGCACTCAAATAGTGCGCGCAGGCCAGCCCGGAGATGCCGGATCCAATGATTGCAACGTTCATGCCATACCCCGGAGCATCCAGGCGCTCCTCCCCTTGCGTGATCCTGGTCGGTTTACGCCGTGGTACCTGTAACGGATCAGCAGGCACCGCGGGTAACGCCGGGCTCTTTCCCTGTCTGGGTGTGCATTTTGCGAATATCCATGAGCAGATTAGTACATGCTGGGCAATTTGCCCGGTGGGCAGCGGCGGGGCGGCCTGGCCGGGGCCACGCTCTTCGTCCATAAATAAGAAAGAAGCGTGCATCGGGGTGATCCAGCGCACGCGATGAGTCGTATACTGACAAAACCTAAGCGGACAAGAGCATGCTCAGAGTGGCAGACAAACCTGAATCCGGGGTCAGTGAGGCACGTACCGATGAGTGGAGTGAATGCCTCGGCCTGATCGCCAAGAATCAGGACCGGGCCGCGTTCACGCGACTTTTCCGGCACTTCGCCCCCCTGATGAAGGCCTACGCGCTCTCCGGCTCCACCCTCTCGGCGAATCACGCCGATGAGCTGGTGCAGGAGGTCATGCTCAAGGTCTGGCAGAAGGCCGGGGCGTTCGACGCCCGCAAGGCGGCCGCGAGCACCTGGATCTACACCATCGCCAGGAACTGTCGCACGGACCTGTACCGCCGGCTGCAGAAATTCGACACCCCCCTGTCGGCGGAGGACGTCTCTCCCGAGCAGGAGGACCCGGACGCGTTCAGCCTGCTGCAGCAACAGCGCAACCGGGACAAGATCAGGGAACTGGTAAACACCCTGCCGACCGAACAGGCGCAGATACTCGCCAAGGTCTACATGGAAGGCAAGTCACATTCGGAAGTGGCCGGGGAGATGGATATCCCGTTGGGCACAGTGAAGTCGCGCGTGCGGCTTGCACTGCAGAAATTAGCCATTCAGATAGAACGAAAGCCACATGAGTAAGTACCACCCGGAACAGGACCTTCTCACGGAGTACGCCGCGGGCACCTTGCCGCTGGCCCAGTCCGCCTGTGTCTCCATTCACGTTGAGCGCTGCGGCCAGTGCCGCCGCCAGGTGCGGCAGCTGACGGAACTCGGCGCGAGCCTGTTTGAACACCTGGAGCCCGTGGCTGTCGGTGACGCGCAGCTCAACGCCGTGCTGGCGCGACTCGACGAGGAGACGCCGCTGGCCTACGACAACAGCCGCGCCGCACCCGAGAGCACACCGGCCATCCTGCAGCGCCTCATGCGCGGGGATTTCTCGGACCTCACCTGGAAGAATATCGGTTCGTCGCTGCGCATCAGCTACCTGCAGACCGGCGATCCGCGGCACGAACTGGCGCTGTACCACATCCGCGCCGGCGGCCGGATCCCGAACCACACCCACCGCGGCAACGAGATGACCCTGGTGCTACAGGGCGGCTTCTCGGACGCGGACGGCAACTACCACGAGGGCGACTTCCTGTTCCGCGGACCGGAGGATGCCCACGCGCCGACGGCGCTGCAGTCAGAGGACTGTATCTGCTTGGCGGTACTGGACGCGCCCCTGAAGTTCACGGACTGGCGTTTCCGCTGGATGAATCCCTTCCTGAAACTGCGGGCGGTCTGAGCCGCCCGCCCACCCCGCCCCTAACCGAATGCGGCGCCGCCATCGACTTTTAGGATGGCGCCGTTGGTGTAGCTGGAAGCGTCCGACGCAAGGTAGAGCGCGGCCCCGATGATTTCCTCGGGCTGGCCGCCCCTGCCCAGAGAGACCCGCTTGCGCAGCGCCTCCATGATGTCATCTCCCCACGCGTCCGCAATATCCGTGAGAAAAGCGCCCGGCATGATGCAATTACAGCGCACCCTGGGCGCGAACGCGCGCGCGATACCCTCGGTAAGGTTGTTCAGACCCGCCTTCGCCGCGGCATAGGGCAGTTCCGAGGGACTCGGCGCCAGCGAGGCGATACTGCTGACATTGATGATGGAACCGCCCTGCCCCGCCGCCATGCGCTCACCCACTGTGGCGCACAGCCGGTACGGCCCGGCCAGGTTCACGCCGATCACCTTGTCGAACAGCTCGCGCGTCACGCTCGCCGGCGTTTCATACAGCGGTGACATACCGGCGTTGTTAACGAGCACATCCACGCGACCGAAGTGCTTGTAGGCCGTGTCGACAAGCGCGTCGCAGGCCTCCCAATCGGCGACGTGGCACGCGACCGCCAGGCACTCGCGCCCCGTTTCCTCGCGGATCGACCGCGCCGCCTCCGTACAGGCATCCAACTTGCGCGAGGCAATGACCAGGTCCGCCCCGGCCAGGGCGAAGGCGCGGCACATGGCGAGACCCAGCCCGCGACTGCCCCCGGTGACCACGGCGACCTTGCCGGTGAGATCGAAGTGACTGGCGGTACTGGCACTGTCCATAGGTTCGTCCTGCGCTGATTCCGGGTTGTTCTGGATGAATACGATAGAGGCGCAAGCTTAGTGCCTTTACCGCCGCCTGTCAGTGCGCGTCTGGACTTGCCGTGCGGGCGCCCTGTAAGCTTGCTCGCGAGCGCCGGTACCGCCCGGCTTCCTCTTCACCGGCCGGGACCGCCATGAGTGTGAGATTTGTCATCGTCGGCGCACCGCGCACCGGCAGCACGCTGCTCGTCAGGACGCTGAACAGCATCGCGGGTGTGCGCTGCCACGGCGAACTCCTGCAGCGCAACGTGGTGCGCGGGTTCGAGGACGGCTTCGACCCCGAGCAGGCGACCGCACAAGAGCGCAAGGCGCGAGCGGAGCGGCTCTACGCCGAGCGCGAGGCAGACCCGCATGGTTTTATAACCGAAGCCCTGGCGGGCGACGGACTCGCCACGGGGCTCAAGATCACCTACGAGATATTTTTTGACGCGCGCTGGCAGGCCGTGATCGATCAATTGGTGGGCGACCCCGGGATACGTTTCGTTCACCTGGTGCGCCACAACGACCTGCGCCGCTACGTGTCAGAGGAGATCCTGTACGCCGGCGGACCCAATCACTCCGGCGCGGGCGGGCGCGCGGATGAGTCCGTGCGGATTACCGTGGACATCGAATCCTTCCTGGCGCGCAGGGCCGAGATCGCGGCGAGCGCGCGACGTTTCAGGGCGCTGGTCGCGGAGCGGGATGTACTGGAGATCAGCTACGAGGCGATGGCGCAGGACATCGGCGCGGAGGTGGCCAGGGTCTGCGCCTTCCTCGACCCGGCCATCGAGCCTTCAGGCACGCGAGCGGCGTTGAACAAGGTGGGGGCGACGGACCTGCGCGAGACCGTCAGCAACGTCGATGAACTGCTGGCACACGCCGCGACGCGGGATTTCGTGTTGGCGCAATGAAGCCCGCCAGGGTCCCGCCCCGGCAAACTGCTTCATCGTCATTCCTGCGAACCCAACCCTCGTCATTCCCGCGAAAGCGGGAATCCAGTGGCCGCGTTGAACAAGGATACTCACGTGCATCGACCTGGGTGACGCTGGATTCCCGCTTTCGCGGGAATGACGGGTGGAGTGCGGGAATGACAGGTGGAGCGCGGGAATGACAGGTGGAGCGCGGGAATGACAGGTGGAGCGCGGGAATGACGACGTGGGTGCGGCAACAATGGGCAGGGTGCTACGCGTTCCTGATCGTCACCCCGCCGTCCACCACCAGTGTTGCCCCCGTGATGAAACTGGAGGCCGGTAACACCAGGCCCAGTGTGGCGTGGGCCACCTCCTCCGGGTCGCCGTAACGGCGCAGCACCGTGCGGCGGTTGGCGAACGTCGCCTTGTCCTCCTCGGGAATACCGTCGGTGATGCCCGTGCGGATGGGGCCGGGACACACGCAGTTGACCGTGATGCCCTCCTTGCCGAGATCGACGGCGAGCGCCCTGGTCAGGCCCACGCTCGCGTGTTTCGCCACGGCGTAGGTGCTGTTGTAGCGCGTGGCGCCCAGCGCCTCCGTGGACGCAATGTTGACGATGCGCGGCGCCGCACTCGCGCGCAGGCTCGGCAGCGCGGCGCGCACGGCCCAGGCCTGGGCCTCGATCATCACCGCCATCGACAGGTCCCAGGACTCCGCGAAATTGTCCGCATCGACGGTGGTCGGTACCACCAGCCCCGCGTTGTTGACGAGAATATCGATCGCGCCGAAGTGGTCGGCCACGGCCGTTACCGCGCGGGTCACCGCATCCCGCGAGGACAGGTCCGCCACCTGGCTGAACACCTCGCCACCCGCGCCGCGGATTTCCCCCGCCACCTGTTCCAGTCCCTGCGCATTGAGGTCGATGATCGCCACGCGCGCGCCCTCGTCGGCGAACAGGTGCGCGGTGGCGCGGCCCATGCCGCTGGCGGCGCCCGTGACAATCGCCACGCTGCCGGCGATGGAGCGGCTGAGTGAGGTCAGTCGGGTCATGTTGTTGTCCTCGTGGTCAATGCGCGGTCAGAGACCGTATTGGTTGTCCGGCAGGTAGTCCTGGAATATGTCCCCGAGATTCTCGTTGGTGTGGGTGGGCACCCGGTAGTAGGTGCGGATCACCACGGAGCCGTCAGCGCCGAAGCAGTAGGTTTCCAGGCTGTACTGGAGCTGCGCGCCCTCCGGCCCCTCGAAATGGTTTTCCAGGCACCAGGCCACCTCGTTGCCGCACACGAACAGCGTGCCCGGCTGGATGCGAAAGCGCACGCGCGACTGGAACAGGTCCCAGGAATCCTCGCAGCACTGCTTGAAACCCAACTTTTCGGGCGTACCCACCGGGTCGAGCATCCGGAAGTCACCCGGCGCCACGCTGCGCCAGTTGTCTATCCAGGCCTGTTTGTCCCCCGCGTTCCAGAGTTCGGGGTAATTGCGCGCCCAGTGCAGCAACGCCTTCTTGTCGGGATAAGCCATCGGCTGTCCTTGTCGTTACGCGATCATAAAAAAACGGCTCGCCGCGGCGGCGCGGCAGGCCAATCCGGCAGCAGGGCCCTGCACTTTACACGGCACACTCCGGGCGGGCCATAATGACGGATGGCGAAGCGCAGCACAAAAGGAGTGACAACATGGCGATCGCGCAGCTCTCGACGGAAGATATCGAACGCAGGCTCACGCAGCACCCGGACTGGGAACTCAAGGCAGGCAAGCTATACCGCCACTGCCGGTTCACGGATTTCGTGGACGCGTTCGGCTTCATGGCCAGGGTGGCATTGCTGGCGGAGCGCATGAACCACCACCCCGAGTGGAGCAATGTCTACAACCGTGTCGAGATCGAACTCACCACCCACGATGCCGGTGGCATCAGTGAGCGGGACTTCGCGCTCGCGACGCAGATCGACGCCCTGCTGCGGGATCACGTCTAGCCGCTCGAGGAAGGCGTGCCTCAGTCGGACGCTTCCCCCGCGGCCGGGGCGTCTTCAGCGGTATCTACCGCGGCCTCGACACCGGCGTCGCCCCCCGCGGCAGCGGCCGTTTCCGCGACGGGCGCTGCCGCCTTGCCTTCCCGGTGCTTGCGCTCCCGTTCGCCACCGGCTTTACCCTTGCCTTTGCCCCGGCGTTCACGTTTCAGCGCCTTGAGTTGTTCCTTCTGCTGCGTCGTCAGTACGGCGTGCATCTCCTTCCTGCCGCCGCCCGCGGCGCGGATGGCCTCGATCTCCCGCCGCTGCTCTTCCGTCAGCTCCAGGTCATCCAGCAGGTTGGCGCCGACCTCCTTGCGCTTGCCCTTCGTCTTCCTGGTCGACAGGGCCTGCAGCTGTTCCTCGCTGAGGACTTGCTGCTGCGCCTCGGTGCGCCCCACCCCGTCGCGGATCAGTGCGCGAATCTGTTCCCGCTGCTGCGCGGTGACGGTGAGGTCCGCCGGACCGGGGGCCGGAGGGTCCTGCGCGAAGACCAGGGGAGACAGCAGCAGTGCAAGCGCTACGAACAGTGACTTCATGGGACTTCCTCTCGGTACAGGCTCTCGGTACAGGCTATCGGTACAGGCAGCCGGGCGGCTGCACTCCTTTAGATCGCGACACGTATCAGGGTTCCAGGACAACCTTGATCGCACCGGCCTCGCGCTTGGCGGCAAGTTCGAATGCCTCCCGCGCCGCGTCCAGGGGCAAGCGGTGCGTGATCAGTATATCGGCAATTTCCGGGCGGCGTGACAACAACTGCGCGGCAACCTCCACATCCCGAACAAGACCCGACCGGCCGTACTGGGACGACGCGTAGATCTTGAGTTCCTTGAACCCCACGGACAACGCCGGGAAGCTCACCTCGTTCCAGTACGTGGCGAGCAGTAGGATCACGCCCCGGGGCCGGCACAGGTTCGCCGCCTCGGCCAGCGCGCCCGAGTTGCCCGCGCACTCGATGACCACGTCGTATTCACCTTCCAGTTCCAGGCCCGCGCCGAGGCGCTGCCCCGCTTCCTTCTGGGCGTCGTGGCGCGCGGCCAGGTGCACGCACTTGACCGCACCGGCCAGCACCGCCGCCGCGGCGAGTCCCACCGCGCCCGCGCCGATAATGGCGACGCGGCTGGCAGGCGTGAGGTCGAGCATGCGGATGCCGTGGGCCGCCACCGCCAGCGGCTCCACCAGGCAGGCGTCGGCCGCGGACACATCGGCCGGCAGCGGCACCAGCGCCCGTTCGGGCACGAGGATCTCGTCGGCCATGCCGCCGTCCAGGCCGACGCCGTGAATGATGGCCGGGCCGCGGCGACACAGGTAGTAGTCGCCGCCGACACACATGTCACAGTGACCGCATGGCGCCAGCGGCTCCACCGCCACCGCGCGGCCGTCGCGCAGGGTACCGGCGACCTCGTGGCCGAGCGTGCCGGGAATGGGAAAGCCCATGGCGACCATGTGCAGGTCGGAACTGCAGATTCCCGCGGAACGCACCTTCACCCTGACCCCGTCGCCGGACGGCGCGGGCACATCGACCACCTCTACCTGCTTGTCGCAACAGCGCACGGCGCGCATGGCATCACTCCCTGGCAACGGCGCCCATAATGGGCGGCGCGGGGGCGGCAATGCAAGCTCTTCAGCCGCCCGCGAGATGCTCCTCGAGCCAGCCGGCGTAGTCGAGGCGCCGCGCGGAGGCCACGGCGCGCCGCAGCACCTCGGTCATGACGTCGTCCTGCTCCTCGTTGAGGCCGCCGAAGCCGATGGACACGATGATGGTCATGAGCGGGTGGAAACTGATGCCGCGGTAGTCCTGCCAGGTTGCCGCCGCGTCTATAGGCGCGCCGTGGTGACCGCGCTGGCCCACGTAGTAGTTGACCAGGTCGCGCTCACAGCTCGCGAGCACGTCCTGCGGCAGCGAGTTGGACAGGAAGTACTGCACGTCGCGAATTCCCTTGCCCCAGTGGGCCGCCTGCCAGTCCAGCATGCCCATGGTGTCGCCGCTGCCGAAGAAATTGCCGAGGTGGCTGTCGCCGTGCAGCAGCGACAGCGGACCCGAGAACCAGTGCGCGAGCATGCGCGGCCACTCGCGTACGGTCAGCCGGTACGCCTCGGCCACGTCCGGCGGCACCATGCCGGGCCGTTGTCGCATGCAGGGCTCGAGCGCCAGGCGGTTCAGCGTGCGCGACACCGCGCCCATCCGCGGCGACAGGAAGGGGTGGAAGCGGTACGGCAGGATGCGTTCCTGCGCGTCGCGCTCAAGGCCGAAGTAATGGCTGTGCAGGCGGGCGAAGGCGTCCAGGCAGCGGTGCACGAGCGTCAGCGAGGGTCCCTCCAGCATGTCGGGGTTGGTGAACAACGAGACTGTGGGGTCGTCCACCAGGTTTTCCTGCACGAGGAAGAAACGGCTGCCGCGCCACGCCGTGGCGTAGGTGACGGGGGTGCGCAGTGGCAGGTCGCGGGCCACGTGCGCGAAGAAGTGAGATTCCAGCCGCCAGGACTCGATGATGTTCATGAACCAGCGAGTGGCGTAGCGCTCCATCGGCAACTTCACGAACAGGCTGTCCGGCAGGCCGCCCGTTTCCTGCTCGATATCGAGGACGATGTTGTGGCAGTTGCTGCTGACCGACGGGATGTCGCGGCGCGCAAGACGCGCGATGCGCACGGGGCCCAGGCCGGGGTCGAGCAGCCCGGTGTTGAGCAGCCGCGACAGCACCTGCGGGCGCGCCACGTCATCCGCCCGGTAGGGCATGGCGCGGCCCGTGAGGTCACCCACGGCGTCGAGCGCCAGGCGGCCCGCCGCGGACCCCGCCATCAGCGCCATGCGCGCGCTATCCACTATTGCCGCCATAGGTTCCCCGGTTAGCGCGACGCCGCGGTGTCGTTGTCGCGCGCTCAGGCTTGTCGCCGTGAGACATTTTTCATAATATGTCCTACATCGAGGCAGCACAAGCCGGGGAGCAACGCCATGAACGCACAGACCCACCCCGAACCGCGCTACGACAGCATCGTCATCGGCGCGGGCCACAACGGGCTCGCCGCCGCCCTGGTGCTGGCACGCAACGGCCGTCGCGTACTGGTACTGGAGAAGAACGACTACGTGGGCGGCATGGGCGGCACGCGGGAGATCCTGAAGGGCTGCCGCAACGAGGTCGGCGCGAGCTGCCTCTTCCCGCTGTCGAAGGAAATTCGCGACTACTTCGACTTCGAGAACCACGGCGTGGAACTCATCCCGCTGCCGGTGATGGCGGTCAACCTCGCGGGCGCCGGTACACGCCCCCTGATTTTTTACAAGAGCCAGCTCAAGAGCGCCTGGAACATCCTGCGCGCCTTCGGACCCGGCGCCATGCTCGGCTTCGCCCGCTTCCTCAAGTTCTGCGAATACCCGGCCCGCGTGCTGGACCGCTTCACCGCGCGCAAGGCGCCGCGGCGGCTCGAGGACATCATCAAGGAGGCGGCGACGCAGCAGGAGCGCGAGCACCTGGAGCTGGCTTTCAACGGCTCCGCGATGGATATCATCGACCGCTTCTTCCCCGACAAGGTGAAGCACGCGGAACTGCGCGCCAGCATGGCCTTCGCCGCGGTGCAGGCGACCTACAAGGGCCCGTATACGCCAGGCTCGGGCCTGTGCCTGATCTACACGATGGCCCAGGAGGGCTCCGAGGGACTCATGCAGCGCGTGCGCGGCGGCATGGGCAGCCTCTCGGAAAGCCTCGCCCGGCAGATCACGGACTTAGGCGGCGAGGTGCGCCTGAAGCAGCGGGTGTCGCGCATCCTCACCGAGGGCGACCGCGCCATCGGCGTGCAACTGAAGGACGGCACCGCGCTGTTCGCGGACACCGTCGTCTCCAACCTGGACAAGCAGGCCACGTTCAACCACCTGCTCGCCGACCACGAACTGGGCCTTGAGCAGCAGCGCAAGGTAGACGCCTTCACGCACAGGGGTGCGTTCGTGCACATGCTGTTCAAGCTGAAAGGGTGTCCCACCTACTCACAGGCGCTGCACCGGCTCAACGCGATTCCCGGCGCGCACTTCGGCGGCGCCATGGTGCTGCCGCCCGAGGAACTGCAGGCGGCGTACGAGCGCTGCCTGCGCGGCGAGTTGCCCGAGCGCATGCCGCTGGCCTTCCAGGTGCCGACCGTGATGGACCCCACGCTCGCACCAAAGGGCTATCACATCGCCACCGCCTACGGTTTCTACTTCCCCTGCGACGCGGACAAGTCCGCCCGCGGCAAGCTCCGCGACCGGGCGGCCGAGAACATCATCGACCACATCAGCCTGTACCTGCCGGACTTCCGCGATTTGATCGAGGACCAGGCGATCTTCTCCGGGGATCACTTCACGAGCATGCACGGGGTGACCAATGGCGACTGGACCCACGGCCTGCTGCACCCCGACCAGATGATCGGTGAACGCTGCCTCATAGACGGCACGGGGCATACCACGCCCGTGGGCAACCTGTTCCTGTGCGGCGCCTCCTGCCACCCGGGTCCGGGTGTCACCTTCCTGCCAGGCTACAACTGCGCGCACGAGATGCTGGCCACCGCGCGGGTGACCGGAGAGACTACTTCAGCAACACCGGCACCAGCAGAGCGTGCAGCGTAGTGCGCAACTCGTCCTCGCTGCCGATGACATTGCTCGGCAGCGTGAGGAAGGACAGCAACAGGCGGTAGACCCATTCCACGAGCACCTCGGGCGGCACATGATCCTGCAACAGCCCGAGTTCGGCAGCAGGGCGCATGACACGCGTCATCATGTCCTCCCCGAACTGCTCGAGCAGCGAGGACTGCCAGATGACACCCCGGGCGCGACCGCCCTCCTCCGACGCGAACACCGCGGCCAGCAGCGGTCGCCGCGGGATCTCACGAATAGCGATAAGCAGGCCTTCCACCACCTGTTCCGCGGGCGCGGGATGTGCCTCCAGGCGCCCGCGGATGACGTCGTTGAGCGCGAGCATCTCCTCGCGCACCGCGGCGATCAACAGTTCGTCCCGTCCGGGGAAATAGCGGTAGACAGTGGAGCGCGCCACACCGGCCGCGGCCGCGACCTCCTTCATGCCGGTGGCGCCGATACCCTGTTCCACGTAGCAACGGCGCGCGGCGGCTAAAATATTGTCCACCGGGTTGGTTTCGTTCATCGCGATGTCTAAAGCCCTTGAGGCCTGCTGCCCTGTGCGACATTCTCAGCCATCCAAACGGCAGCGTAAAGCGCCATCCCATGAGCCAGCAGCGAGGAGATAACGAGTGAGTGCCACGGCCAGCCTGCGCGCGAAGGACTACCACCGCCTGCCCTTCCGCGCGCTGAACGGCCTGCTGGCCGGCGCCAACGTGCTCGGGTTCGCCCGTTCCCCCCTGGACCTCGAGGAGCTGCTGGAAGAGGCGCGGCGCGACACGGGGCTGCAGGACTTCGGCGACGACCGCTTCCTGGAGCCGCTGTCCGTCCTCATCGACACCACCGGCGCGCAGGCGCTGAATCCCATCGGCCGCTTTTTCGCCCGTGAGAACATCCGGCGCCTGCTCAAGGGGCGCCTGCTCGCGGAGGAACTGTTCAAGCGCCACCCGGAGATCCTGGCGCGGCAGATGCCCGACCCGGTGGTCATCGTGGGGCTGGCGCGCTCCGGCACGACCCGCCTGCACCGCCTGCTCGCCGCCGACCCGGACTTCGCGCACCTGAAGTCCTGGGAGAGCGTCTACCCCGTGCCCACCGCGGAGGCCTTCGCGGCGCGCGCGGCGGGAGAAACCGACCCGCGCATCACACAACTCGACCGCGCGCTCAAGGCGGTGCTGTACATGAGCCCGCAGGTCGCCTCGGTGCACCCGCTCGGCACCATGGAAGTGGAAGAGGAAATCGGCCTGCTGCAACACGCATTCGCCACGCAGTTGTTCGAGATCATCAACGGCGTGCCCGGCTTTGCCGAGTGGCTGATGACCCACGACCAGAAGCACGCCTACGAGTACATGGTGCGGTTGATGAAGCTGGTATCGTGGTTTCGCGGCGACCCCGAGGACAAGACATGGGTGCTCAAGTCGCCGCAGCACATGCAGGACCTTGACGCCCTGCTGCACGTCTTCCCCAATGCGCGCCTGGTCTGCCCGCACCGCGACCCGATCAAGGTCGTGGGCTCCACCTGTTCCATGGCGTGGAACTCGCTGGTGCGCGACTGCGACACCATCACGCCGCAGTGGGTGGGTCGCGAGTGGCTGACCAAGACCGAGCGCATGCTGCACAAGAACCTCGCCGAGCGCAAAACACTGGCGAGCCCGCAGCAGCAGTACGATATTCTCTACGCCGATATCACGGCCGACTGGGAGCACGCGATCGAGGGTATCTACAGCTTCCTCGACCGCCCCCTCACCGACGCGGCGAAGGCCGGCATGCAGGCCTGGCTCGCGGAAAACCGCCAGCACAAGCACGGCGCGCACAAGTACACCCTTGAGCAGTTCGGCCTGACCGCACAGCAGGTCGACGAGACCCTGCTGTTCTACCGCGAGCGCTTCAACATTCCCTACGAGACCGCCAACCCGCACGGGGCGGCGTGAACCACACGATAAGACAACGAGGACCATCATGCAGACAGACAGCCGCAGTGCACTGCAAGAACTCATCGCGACGCTGACCGAGGTCGACGAACGCTGGTCGTCCGAGGAGTGGAACCTGCACTCGCCGCAGGACATCGTCGGCTCGCACCGCGCGCTCATGCATATCATGGAAGCGGCGCTAATCGGCTACTTCGAGCAGGACCCGGCGCGGCCGGACCTGCGTCGCATTGTCACGCCCAGCCGCAAGCTCACCGGCGACAACCCCGACGCCATCTACTTCGACGCGCCGGTGAGCGCCGATTACCACTACGTGATGCGCGGCAACATGCAGGGCGCCGCCTACTTCTCGGTCACCATCGAGGAGGGCACGCAGGACGGCAAACTGGCGAGCAACACCGCGGGCGTGCTCAACGACACGCAACTGGACATCGACGCGAGCGGCAATTTCACGCTCTACCTGGGCGGCGAGCCGCGCGAGCGCAACTGGATGGCGCTGACGCCGGGCGCCTCACGCGTCACCACCCGGCACTACTTCGAGCACCGGCAGCCCGCGGCGAAGGACCCGGCGCTGGAGCCGCGCATGCAGATCGAGTGCCTCGACAGTGTCGGACCACCGTCGCCGCCGGACGATGCGGCAGTGGCACAGGGCATACGCCGCGTGATCAACGCGATTCGCGGGCGCACACTCGACATGCCGCCCATGGCCAACAGCGAGCCGCCGCCTTTCGTGGCGCTCACCCCCAACGCGTTCCCCGCGCCCGTGAGACCCGGAGACTTCGGGCTGGCGGCGGCGGACGCGCACTACTCCATGGCGCCCTTTTTCCTCGGGCCCGACGAGGCGCTGGTCATCACCGGTCGCTGGCCGCAGTGCCGCTTCGGCAATGTCTGCCTGTGGAACCGCTTCCAGCAGACGCTGGAGTACCGCGACCGCAGCACGTCGCTCAATCGCAGCCAGACCGCGCTCGAACCCGACGGCAGTTTCCGCATGGTGATCGCGCACGAAGACCCTGGCACCGGGAACTGGCTGGACACCGAGGGCAACCCGTTCGGCATGGTGTTCTGGCGCTTCTTCCTCGCCGAGGGCGAGATCGAAACGCCCGCCGCCGAGGTGGTGAAGTTCGCCGATCTGGGTAACGCGGCATGAGCAGCCTGCCCCTGCCGGTGCGACTGCTGAATTTCGGTGGCGGCGCCCTGCGCGCGGTCGGTGTGGAGACTGTCAAACTCGACTTCGACAACCTGCTGCAGAGCGCGCGGTCGAACACCGGCCTGTCCGACTTCGGCGAGGACGACTTCATCGCGCCGCTGCAGATGCTGCTCGAGGGGCTCGAGAAGGAGGCGCAGTTGTCGCAACTGGGCCGCATGATCGCTCGCACCGATATTCTGCGCAATCTCGAAAACCGCCTCGGGCTCGTCGACCTGCTGCGCAGGCACCCCGAGATCGAGGAGCAGCCGATCGACAAACCCCTGTTCGTGGTCGGCCCGCCGCGCTCGGGCACGACCATTTTCCACGACCTGCTGGCGATGGACCCCGACAACCGTGTCCCGCTGTCGTGGGAGGCCTGCTATCCCCTGCCGCCGCCGGAAACGGCGACCTACGACACCGACCCGCGCATCGCCCGCTGCCAGGCGGACCTCGACCAGGTCGACAAGCTCATTCCGGAATTCAAGAAGATGCATCCCATGGGCGCGCTGCGCGCGCAGGAGTGCGTCACCATGACCTCGGTGGACGCCACCTCGATGATCTGGCTCGCGCAGTTCTACGTGCCCACCTACGACCGGTGGATCATGGACTGCGATATGAGTTCCGCCTTCAGGTGGCACCGCCGCTACCTGCAGGTGCTGCAGTGGAAGTGTCCCGGCGTGCGCTGGGCGCTGAAATCGCCGCAGCACATGTGGCACCTGGAATACGTGCACCGGGAGTATCCCGACGCGCTGATCGTGCAGACCCACCGCGACCCGGTGAAGAGCGTGATCTCCATGAGCAGCCTCGCGAACGAACTGCACGGGCTCGCCTCGGACCACGCCAGCCTGACACGGGTGGCGGAACACTACGCAGAAGGGCTGGCGCGCGGTTACAACGCCACCGTCGACTACCGCAAGACGGGCCGGCTGCCCGAGTCGCAGGTCGTCGACCTGTACTTTCGCGACTTCATCGCCGACCAGGTCGGCACCGTGCGCCGCGCGTATGAACATTTCGGACTGGCGCTGTCGGACGAGGCCGCGCGGGCGATGCAGGCGTTCCTCGACGACAATCCCGCCGATAAATTCGGCAAGCACCTGTACCAACTGGAGGACACCGGCCTGGATATGGACTGGCTGCGCGGGTTGTTCACCAACTACGAGACCTATTTCGACATTCCCCGCGAGAGCTTCGAACAGTGAAGTTCTGGCAGGCGATCACCTGGGCCGAGACGGACCAGCTCACCGGGATCGCGAAGTTCGCCGAGGAGGTCGGCTTCGAGGGGCTGATGAGCGGCGACCACGCCGTGTACCCCGAGACCATCGCGCCGGACTATCCCTATTCGGACACCGGCCTGCCGCCGATGGACCCCAGCGACGAGTACCCGGACCAGACGGCGATCTTCGCCGCAATGGCGGCGGTCACCACGCGGCTGCGATTCGTGTGCGGCGTGTACGTGCTGCCGCTGCGCAATCCCCACGAGGTGGCACGCGCGTTTGCCACGATGTCGATATTGAGCGGCAATCGCTGCGTGCTGGGCATCGGCGTGGGCTGGATGAAGGAAGAGTTCGACATCTACGGTGTGGACTTCAGAAAGCGCGGCAGGATCACCGACGAGATGCTCGAGGTCCTGCACAAGTTGTGGGCCGGCGGCATGGTGGAACACCACGGGGAGCACTTCGATTTCCCCAGGGTGCAATTGAGCCCCGCTCCCCGCGAGACGCCGCCGGTTTACGTCGGCGGCGCCAGCGAGGTGGCGCTGCGGCGCGCGGCGCGCATCGGCGACGGCTACATCGGCGCCGGTACCGCACCCGCCGACGTCGGCCCCCTTCTCGCGCGACTGCACGCGTTGCGGGAGGAGTACGGCCGCGACCACCTGCCCTTCGAGGCGATGCTGGGCATCTCAGACATGCCCAGCTACGACCTCTATGCCTCGCTGCGGGATGACGGCCTCGAGAGCACGGTAGCGCCACCTTTCCAATACATACTCGGCAAACACTCGTCACTGGATGACAAGAAGCGCGCCATGGAACAATACGCCACGCAAATCATCAGTCGACTCTGAAAAAACGCTATTTTGCGACACTAAAGGCTGGCAGAAATTCACAGACCAGCACGCGATTCACGGCTACTCTCGCCAGCGAATGAATCATTGCCGCGTTACCACAAATTAAAGGCGACAGCCTGCAATGCTCACCCTGGCCTATCGCGCCTCGTTACGGTCTTTTGCCTTTCACTTAGTTTTTTTGGCGCCCGGTGCGGTTGAGGCTTTAGCCAAACTCTCAAGGAACATCGCATCACCCGACACGTCGTGCCCTGGCTCGAACGACGTGGACAATGGCCCAGATCGGTTCTCCTTCGGCCAACCGCTCTGCAACACGGGCGACATGGATGCGACCAGCGCCACCGCCGATCTGGAATGGCAGGATGCCAACGCGCGACAACTATGCGACAACTACAGGGGGTCTGGAGCGCTTGGCACTATACTTGCTTTGCAGGCAGGAATGCCCTGATTGACCCGGTGCGATATGTCCAGACTACAGACCCTGACCCTATTGACGCTGATCTGCTTGTTTCAGGCAACGCCCTCAATGGCGATGCCCGTGCTGTCTCCCGACGGAAGCCTGTTGAGCGGACTCATTGTGGAAGGGTACGGGGTGTACGATGTTTCGATAGGAGATAGCCTGACGGGAGCGTTGTTCTCCGGCATTACGTTCGATGCCGGGAGAGCCGCCGAGGCCAATGCTGTCAGTTTCGCCCTGGCAACAGCACTGCAATCACTGGGGGTGGCTCCGGATGATGTCGCGGGCTGCTCCGATGCCGCAAGTTGCGGGATTTTCATTCCCGATCAACAGGTCTTCCCCTTCTTCGACCCGGACTCATCCGTACTCTGGTTCCTGGACGCAGGACCTGCATCCACGGACCAATTCTTTTCCCCCGACGAGTGGACCAGCGGTTCCTCGATCGAATTCTTCAGGCATCCGGCGTTTGACAGTGCCACCAGCCCATACGACACGAACGGCTGGTATGAACGTCGATCGACGGCGGTACCCGTGCCCACATCGATCCTGCTGATCGTACTGGGATTGGCACTGCTTGCGGCTCGCAAAGTAGTACAGACACGGTAAACCCGTGCCTGCACGTCTCCGCGCTCAGCTATCCGGCCGATACCAGATCGGCGAGGTCCAGGCCATTTCCTGCACCGTCTCCGGGTAGGAACCGTCGCTGCACACCGCCGGGCGCTCCGCTTCCGCGATCTTCTCGCAGTCGTGCCTATGCCAGCGCGGCACCGGGTGCTCCACGACGCGCAGGTAGTAGTACGCGGCAAGTGCGGGATCGAAGTCCTTGTCGGTGTACACAACGCAGAGGCTGTCGTGCCGGCCCTCGCCGCCGGCGATGTCGGTGACCTGGGTGTGCATGCCGCCGTCGGCATCCACCCAGCCCTTGACGAGTTGCAGCTTCTGCAGGGGCGTTGCACCCTGCACGGAGTCGCGCAGCGCCGAGGCGATGAAGGTGGGCCTGCTGCTCGCAGTCGCGCCCTCGAGGTCGCCTCCCATGGGTACGCCACCGGCGTAGCCCGCGGCGACCATGTCGTCGCGGCCGCAGAGTTTCTCGTCGTAGTCCCAGCCGGCGAAGAAGCGCGGCACGATGCGCGGCCCGCTGGTGCCCCATACCTCGCGGCGCAGCATGGCCTCGAAGATGGCGTCGCGCGAATTCTCGACCGCCCACACGCCGGCTAGACCGCCCGGGTTACCGTCGATGCCGCTGGTCAACAGGCCGGGCTGCAGGCGCTCCTCGGGCGTCGCCTCCCCGGTAACGTGGCCGCGCCAGTCGTCCTCCATCACGGAACCCGGAGTCGCGGTGTGGGTGTCACTGGCGCCGATCATGCCGAGTTTGATCGGGTTCTCGCCGATCCGGTTCGCCTCCTTCAGGCCGACCACGAGTCCGGAGCGGATAAAGTCGGTGGCATCGATACAGCCACCCCCCAGCATGCCGTTGGCGCCGACCTCTCCCTCGTCGCACTCCTCGGTCACCTGCGTGGTCTCCGTGAGGTCCAGGCTGCCCTTCCCTGCGGCGGCGGCGAACTTCTCCTCGCGGCCCATGACGCGCACGGCCTCCATGTCGCACAACTCGTCCGGCGGGCCGAGTACCGTGGTCAGGCCGTTTACGCACTCCGAGTTACCCTTGTGCTGGAACATTTCCATGATCGGCTCGCGCTGCTGCCGCTTGCGCGCGTAGGCGATGTGGCTTTCCGGGGTCTGCTCGATGCGGCGATAGGGTTTCATGCGGCCGTTCGCCAGGTTGCTGTTGTGCGGGATCGTGAGGTAGTCGCAGTCGTTGCCCTCGTTGCACACCGCGTCCAGTCCCTGCCACAGCGCGCTGTCGAAGGGCGCATCGATATACGATACCGGCGCGGCGGGCACGTTCTGGTTGCGGAAGATGACATTGCGATGGTAGTTCGAGGTCTCCGGCGTACCGGTGTACTCGTAGGCCACGAAGCTGGTGAACGTGCAGTCGGAACTCGTGTCGTTCGCGGCAGCGGCGGCCGCGGCGATCTTCTGCCACGGGCCCTGCGCGAAGTCACGGCAGAGCTGGCCGCCCTCACCGCAGATCTGGCGGATGCGATCCGGGTTCTCAGTAGTGATGGATTGCGCCAGCAGGACCATGCCCGTGCGCTCGTCCTTGCGGCTGAGGGTACAGAAATCCGTGTCGTAGGACGGCGACCCCGCCTCGCGGCACAGGCGGCGCTCGCCGAGGAACTCGCCGTGGTCCGTTACCGCGAGGAAGTCGAGCGGCCGGTCGATACTGTAGGTGCCCGCCGGTTTGCCGTTCTCATCGAGGGGCCAGAAGGGGATCGCCTCGCCCCGGGCATAGTTGTTGGCATCGACCGGCGTGAGGCCGATCGTGTTCGCCGCGGCGTCGAAGGA